>JAKORQ010000077.1 GCA_029777755.1 Planctomycetota bacterium | reverse complement strand
GCCAACTCCGCCGCGTTTAGCTTTTGTTTGGAAGAATCTTATCTGGTCAAAAGTCGATTGCAAGCCGATCCGCGGCCAACGACCCGCCAGCAATCCATTGCCACAGATCAGCTTACAGGAGTCACTGACAAGGGTATGTCGGTGATCAGCCCGGTAATACAAGGATCAACCACGCGTGGAAGGGTTAACGCAAGAATAAAACAAGATCGGGTGCGGCACGGATGCAAGTGGAGCGGCGTGTATCGCGCTGGTGTGAGCCGGACTAGCCGATTGGCGTGCCGTGCCATCCTCATCCCGCAGGTCGAGGCTGACCTGCTCTACTCTTGCATCGTGTTCCGTCGTTTCGTCGCTGCAACGTGGTGAAAACAGGATTCTCCTTCAGCCAAGGCAACTCCACAGTCTTTCGTGCCTTCGTGCCTGATCGGCGTTGCCGCTTGATCGAGAAATCGAGTCTACCCATCAGTGCCCCATCTGCGGCTTTTCAATTGACTTTGTTAGCTTACTTAATTAAATCTATTCACTAAATGATGATCGGGCGGCCGGCTTCTCTTCGACGCTACAACAAACGCGCCATCGTGCGGGCACTCATGCGGTCTGCGCCGGCTTCCCGGGCGGACCTGGCCAAGCAGGTGGGGATGAGCCAGGTGACGGCCGGCAAGATTGTCGATGAGCTGCTGGCCGAGGGGATTGTGGAGGAGATCGATCAGCCGGCGCCCACCGGGGCCGGCAAGCTTGGACGCCCGGGGCGGATGCTGCGCCTGAGCACCTCGCGCGCACCATTCCTTGCCATTCAACTGGGAACCTCCAACACGCGCCTGGCGCGGGCGCCGATCGGGAGCTACAGCGAGGACCAGTGGACAGTCACGTTCCAGACCCCTGATTCTGCCAGCGCGTGGAAAAGGCAGCTCAAGGAAGCATGCCGCGGCGTGATGAGCGACGAGGTGGTGGCAGCGCTGGTGAGTGTGCCGGGCGTGGTGGATGAACGGGCCGGGCGGGTTCTGCTCGCCCCCAACCTCCGCTGGCTCGACAGCGTGAACCTGATCGAGCTGGTCGGCGAAGTGATTGGCCGGCGAACCACGCTGTTGCAGGAGATCAGGGCGCTGGCGTATGGCCAGCTTGCGGTTGATCCGCCCGATGGTGAGCGACTGTCCGATTTCCTGCTGGTCGATTTCGGGGATGGGCTGGGTGCTGCGGCGGCCGTTGGTGGAAAGGTGTACGTCGGCCCGCTGGCGCTCAATGGCGAACTGGGACACACGCCGGTGGTGGGCAATCGCCGGCGCTGCGGCTGCGGATCGGTCGGGTGCGTGGAGACGCTGGTGAATCGCGCCGGCCTGCTGGAGTCGTTCGCGGCAGAGGTGGGGAGGAAAGACGTCACCTTCGCCGACCTGGCGGAACACATCGACAGGTATGGCGTGCGGAGATGGCTGGCCGATGCGCTGGAGCATGTGGCGACGGCGATCGCGGCCGCCGCCAACGTCATGGGGATCGATCGCGTGATCATCACCGGCAGCCTGAATGAGCTTCCTGCCAGCGTGATGGAGCATCTTTCACAGGCGGTGATCAACGGATGCCTGTGGCGCAGGTTCGGGAAGATGATCTGCCATGGCGCGCCGCGGTATCGGCTGGCGGGCCTGGTGGCGGCCGGCATAGATCGCATCGTGATGCCGGTGGAGTCGTGGGAAGTCTAGAAGGTCGGGCAAAGGAAGAGAACCAGGAGCAACGATCATGGCGAAAGTTCGCAAGGCAGTGATCACGGCCGCTGGCCGGGGAACACGTCAGTATCCCGCATCGACGGTGGTAAAGAAGGAGATGTTCCCGCTGGTCGATCGCGACGGGCTCACCAAGCCGATCATGCAGATCATCGGCGAGGAGGCCATCGAGAGCGGCATTGAGGAGATCTGCATCGTCTGCACCCCCGGCGACGAGGAGATATATCGCAACTACTTCCGCAAGATGGACGAGGAGCTTGCGAAGGGACCGTTCAAGGGCAAGGACTGGGCGCTGGCCGCCAGCCAGAAGCTGCAGGCGTTCGGCGAGCGGCTGTCGTTCGCGGTGCAGGAATCCCCAGAGGGGTTTGGCCACGCTGTCTACCAGGCGAAGGATTTCGTCGGCGACGATCCATTCCTGCTGATGCTCGGCGACCACATTTACATCAGCGCCACCCGCGAGCGCTGCGCCCGGCAGATGATCAACATCTACGAGCAGTACGAGTGCGACGTGGTCAGCGGCGTGCAGCCGACGCAGGAGCACCTGCTGCACCTGTTCGGCGTGATCAAGGGCCGGCCGATCGACCTGGCGCACGGCATCTACAAGGCGGAGCTGATCATCGAGAAGCCCACCATCGAGGTGGCCCGCGAGCGGCTGCTGACGCCGGGCGTGCCCCCGGGCACCTACCTGGGGCACTTTGGCATGCATGTGTTCTCGGCGCAGATCTTCGACTCGCTGGAGTTCCTTATCCGCAACAACGTGCGCGAGAAGGGCGAGATCCAGATGACCGCGGCGCAGGAGCACCTGCGGCAGAACTGCGACAAGTACTGGATTGTGGACGTAAAGGGCCAGCGCCTGGATACCGGCATCCCGCAGGCGCTGATGGAAACGCAGATCGCCCTGGCGCTCAGCAGCGTCTATCGCGTGGAGATCTGCGAGTCGATCGCGAAGCAGCTTGCGCTGCAGGTGAAGGCTTCGTGAGGATGCGTGCCCTGGTGCCCGTCAAGGCTTTATCAATCAACAGGAACAATCAACAGCGGAATCTGCCATGTCCAAGGATCCGATAAAGGTTTACGACGCGCGCTGGGAGGCGTCGGAGTTCAACGATGAGCAGGTGGCGCGGCTGTTTGAGGCCACCTTTGCCTACGGCCGGCTGCTGAAGGTCGACACGGTGACGTTTGCCCGCGATGCCCGCCTGGCGGCCGGGCGGGTGATGGGCATCGGTATCGATGTCGCCATGAGGATGGGTCTGCGGGTATTTGCCCGCATGGAGCCGATCAGCACGCCGCACAGCTATTTCCAGACGCACTGGATCTCGCAGCAGCATCCCAACTGCATGGGGCTGACCGTCACGGCCTCGCACAACCCGGCCGCCTACGTGGGTGTGAAGTTTGTCATCCCCCCGGTGCAGGCGATCGGGCAGGACTGCGGGCCGATGGGCGGGCTTACCAAGGTGCGCGAGCTTTACCACAGCGCGGAAAAGTTCGCCGAAGCCCCCGGCGGGACACTCACACTGCTGGACCTGGATCGCGAGTACATCGACTACTCGCTGAAGACCGCAGGCCTCAAGCCAGGCGACCTTGAGGGGATCACGGTAGTGCTTGATGGCTTCAATGGCTCCTGCGGGCCGGAGATGTTCCGGGCGCTGCAGAAGGCCGGGGTAAAGGTGCATGCCCTGCGTCTGGTGCCCGACGGCAATTTCCCCACCGGATCGCCCAATCCCACCAGCCAGGGAAAGATGGAGGCGGCCGTCGCCCTCGCGAAGCAGGTCGGGGCGCAGGCGGTGATCGGCGTCGATGGCGATGGCGATCGCATCGTCTTCGGTGACTCACGCGGCATCCTCACGGCCGGCTTTGCCTTCGTGCCGATCCTCAGGCAGTGCCTGCAGGCGGAAGGGGGCAGCGATGCCCCGGCCGTTCTGTATGACCCGAAGGTCTCGCCGCTGGCGCTGGCCGAATGGGGCAAGCTGGGCGCACGCCCGGTGCTGTTCCGCAATGGGCACTCGCAGATCAAGGAGTACATGACGCGCATCGGCGCCATCGCGGCGGCCGAGGAGTCAGGGCACTACTACCATCGCCTCAAGCTTGGCGACCTTACCGTGAGCGCGGAGAATTCGCTGGTTACGGTGCTGCTGTTCCTGGCGGCGCTGAAGCGTCAACCGGGGATGATGAGCGAACTGTGGAGCATGCAGGAGAAGATCTTCACCACCGGCGAGATGAACTACCAGTTTGCCGACGACATGGGCCGCGATGGCGCCATGGCGGCGATCCTCAGCTACTTCGGCGGCGAGGGCGCCCGTCAGCAGTCGGCCACCGACGACGGCATCGACCTGCAGGGAACCTGCCTCGAGAAGGGCGTGGAGCTTAACCCCGGCCACGTCCATCTGGAGGATGGCTGGTACTCCGGCTACATCCGCATCTCGACCAATGAGAAGAGCGTCCTGCGCAGCTACTTCTCGGCCGGGGACACCACCAGCGGACAGCGGGTGGAGAAAATCGCCCGCGAGATCTGCGAGAAGCAGTTCGGCGGAAAAGTCGTGGAGTAACTCAGAACACGAGAAAACCACCGGCGCCGGCCCATCGGCTGGCGCTGGTTCTTTTTTTGGACGCAACCTCAGATGAACACCGATGCACACGGATGAAATGTGATTTCCGGCGGAGGCATGAAGGTACGAAGGGCGCTCGTGTGCTGCGAAATGGCGGAGCGTCGTGACAAGTACACCCTGGGGCGGCTCCAGCTAGAGTGGAGTGGGCGGTCCCCGCCCGCGGGAGATAAGCAGAGCCTCGACGGGGATTCGCTTCAAGACCAAAAGGATTCGCAGTATCAGCAGAGCAGTTCCGTCGGAACTGCGGGCAGTTAAGGTGGTACTCGACGGACATGTGGAATAAGAACCACGGAAACCGGAGTATGTACATTGGGCAGATCTGTGTTATTCTGTGGTTTCAACAATCCGTTCCTCTGTAGTCTGGTTACGCGCACTGGTTGCGGCGAACCATTACAATCGGGACCATGCGCAAATGGCTTGGGCGATTCTCGTATTCACTTTTGATCATCGGCGGGGTCATGTTCTACCAGGTGTACAAATGGCAGACATCGGTGGACCAGAAGATTCCCGGATGGCAGGCCCTGCTCATCGTCATCGGTGGTGTGGCGTGTATCGCCCTGGGGATGCAGGGGATTCGCTATCGTCACGAGCAGATCCGCGCAGACATCTCGGGTGAGCAAAATGGCAATCGAGATTAAGAACCTGCAGAAAACCTACGTTGCGCCCGATGGCAGTAAGACGCCGATCGTCAACATCCGGCATTTCGCCCTGGCCGATGGCGAGCAGGTGGCGCTGATCGGCTCATCCGGGTCGGGCAAGACGACACTGCTGAACATGATCGCCGGGATCGTGCCGGCCGACGCGGGCGAGATCCTGTTCTCCTGCGACGGGCAGACGACCGACATCGTCTCGCTGCCGGAAGCACTGCGCGATGTCTTTCGCGGGCGAAACATCGGCTACATCTTCCAGACGCATCACCTGCTGCCCGGGTTCACGGCGCTGGAGAACGTTCTGCTGGGGATGAGCTTCACCGGCCGGCGGCATGATGTCGCGTGGGCGAGGCATCTGCTGGAAGCGGTGGGGCTTGGCGAACGGCTGGACTATCGCCCGGCCAAGCTCTCGGTTGGGCAGCAGCAGAGGGTGGCGGTGGCGCGGGCATTGGCGAATCGGCCAAAGCTGGTGCTGGCCGACGAGCCGACCGGCGCGCTGGATGTGAAAAACGCCCAGCAGGTGCTTGAGCTGATCCTGCGCCTCACCAGCGAGGTGAACGCGAGCCTGCTGATGGTGACGCACGACCCCGCCGTCGCGCAGCGGCTGGCCAGGACGGTGCGCCTGGACGAGTTGAACAGCAAGCAATGAACCTGCCACCAGACCCGCGTGAAAAGCGCTCGGTCGAGTATCGAAGGTGACCGGAAAATGAACCTTTTGCAACTGACATTCAAGCAGATGCGCCAAAGGGCGCTTTCCACCTGGTTGACGTTCCTTTCGGTGATGCTGGGCGTGGCGCTGGCGATCGCGATCCTGCTGCTGTATCGCGAGGGGGACAAGCTCTTTGCCCAGGCGGATTTCGGCTTTGATGTGCTGGTGGCATCGAAGACCGGCGGCAAGCTCAACAGTGTGCTCAGCGCGGTCTACCAGGTCGGCGGCGCGCCAACGCCGATCAGCTACTCGGTATACCAGGACCTGGTGAAGAATTCCGATGTGCGCTGGGCGCTGCCATGGGCGCTGGGGGACAACTATCGCGGCTATCGCATCATCGGCACGACCCCGGCCCTTCTGGGGCTGGATGATGAGCTTCAGCCGCTGCCGGAAGAGAAGCGGTTTGAGTATCGACTGAATCGCCGCTTTGCCATTGCCGAGGGCCGGGCGTTTCACCCGAGGAAGTTTGAAGCGGTGATCGGGGCGGAAGTGGCCCGGCGCACCGACCTGGCGATCGGGTCAAGGTTCAAGGCATCACACGGCTCGGAGCAGTCGGAGTTTCTCGATGAGCATGACGAGCAATGGGAGGTGGTGGGTATCCTCGAGCCGACCCACACGGCGATGGACCGCCTCATCTTCATTCCCATCATCTCGGCGCAGGCGGTGCCTGCCCATGCGGAGGTGGCGCAGGGTATCGCCGAGATCCGCAAACGTGCCGGGCATGATGACCATGACGATCATGCCGATCACCACGAACATGATGGCCCCGGGCATGACGAGCATGATCACGCCGGGCATGACCATCACGACCACGTGTATCACCTTGAGGAGGACGGCACCATCGATTTGCATCTGCCCGAGAAGGACTGGCTGATTTCGGCCATCTTCGTTCGCTCCATCGGCGGGCGCTCGCAGAACCTGATCTTCGAGATCAACAACCAGCCGTACGCGGCCGCTGTGAATCCCGCGTGGGAGATGCGGCAGTTCTTCGAGGGGTTCATGAAGGGATCGCGGGCGCTGCTCTTGTCCATCAGCGCACTGGTGACGGTGGTGGCGGCCGTGGGGATTCTCGTTTCCATCTACAATTCGGTTTCGGCCCGCCTGCGCGAGATCGCCATCATCCGCGCCCTGGGCGCGACCCGCATGCGCGTATTGACGCTGATCTGCGTCGAGGCCGGCATCGTGGGGCTGATCGGCGGTATCGCGGGGCTTGTCCTCGGCCATGCCCTTGGCGCCGTGGGGAATCTTTTCTTCCAACGCTACGTGGGTGAGGGCATAAACTGGTTGCATGTGGCGGATGAGGAGCTGGTGTATGTCGCGGTGGTTGTGCTGATCGCCTTGCTGGCCGGGATCGTGCCGGCGCTCAAGGCATACCGCACCCCGGTGGCGACGCACCTGGTGAGCTGACGCCGCCCTGGAAGCGGAAACCTGATGGTAAAAACGCTGAGCTTCATCGCGGCCGGCCTGCTGGTCGGCCAGGCCTATGTCCAGTCGCCCGGCTGCCTGTGGTGGGAGGCGGAGCGGCCGGCGGCCACCAATTTCCCGCCCGCGAGGAAGGGAGACACCCGCGAGCAGCAGGTGCTGTCCGGGGGGCTGTGGATCGGCGTGGAGGGACAGCACGGGGCAGGGCGGTTCCTTGAGTATGAGATCGAGCTTCCAGCCGCCGGCGAGTACGACTTTTTCGTGCGCAAGTTCTGGAAGCATGGGCCGTTTCGCTATCGCTTCGATGAACAGGACTGGCGCGAGGTCGGGCGCGACTGCACGCTGCTGGATGGCGTGGAGATGCGCACCCATTGGGTGGCCAACTGGGTGCCGGCCGGGACGGTGAAGCTGGACGCTGGCAGGCATCGACTGCGCATCGAGGTGCTGCAGGAGAGCGGCGTGGCATTCTTCGATGCCTTCCTGCTGACCAGCCATCCGTTTTCCCCGCGCGGCAAGTTCAAGCCGGATGAACCGTTTCCGCCCGCGCCGGAAGGATGGGTGAATTTCGATCCCGGCATCGACACGTTTGATGAGACTCCCATCGACCTGCGCTACCTGAATGAGGCGGTCGCCGGCGAGAATGGGTTCATCGCGGTCGAGGGCGAAAGCTTCGTGCAGGGGCTGGAGCGCCGGCCGATAAAGTTCTGGGCGGTGAATGCCGGGCCGGCCGTCGTGGACATGCCGCGCCGCTACGTCGACCAACTGGCCCGCTTCCTTGCCAAGCGGGGAGTTAACCTCGTTCGCTATCACGGGCCGATCTACATTCAAAATGGTCCGGACGCGGGAAAGATCGACCAGGCGCGCCTGGACAATCTCTTCTACTTCATCGCGGCCATGAAGCGCGAGGGGGTCTACACGCACCTCTCGATCCACTTCCAGCACTGGCTGCGCCTCAATGAGCTTCAGCAGTTTGCTGGATATGATGCCCAGACACTGCCGTTTGCCATCCACTTCTTCAATCCTGATTTTCAGCGGATGTATCGCTCGTGGTGGGAGGCGCTGCTGACGAGCCGGAGCCCGCACATCGGCCGGCCGCTCGTGGATGAGCCGGCCGTCATGGGCCTGGAGCTGCTCAACGAGGACAGCCTGTTTTTCTGGACGTTCGACTATCGCCGCATCCCGAGGGAGCAGATGCAGATCCTCGAGAAGCAGTTTGCCCAGTGGCTCACGCAAAAGTATGGGTCGCTGCGGCTGGCGATGGCAGCATGGGGAGGCAGGCGGCTCAAGGAAGATGCCCTTGAGGATGGCCGGGTGGCATTTGTCGATATCTGGCAGATGGGCAACGTGCGTGATGCACGATGCCAGGATACGGTGCGTTTCCTGGGGCAGGTCCAGCGGCGCTTCTTCGATGACAGCCGCGACCATGTGCGTTCGCTGGGGTTCAAAGGCGCCATCTGCGCCTCCAACTGGATCACCGGCAGCGCCAACTATCTCGAGCCGATCGACACCTGGACCAACCTGGGTGCGGATTTCATGAATCACCACGGCTATTTCGATCGACCATGGAAGAAGAACGTGCAGGCGTTCCCCGTCCAGATGGGTGATCAGTACGCCGATCGCGCGCTGGTTCGCCTGGACCCGGCCAAGGTGGATGGCGAGAAAGCGCTCGATTTGCCATTCCTCGACGTGGTGCATGACGGCAAGCCGTCGATGGTCTCTGAGTATGCGTGGGTGAACCCCAATCGCTACCGCGCGGAGATGGCGCTATTCTCAAGTGCCCTTGCCAGCCTCACGGGCATGGATGCCATGGTGCTTTTCTCGCTCCACTCTGTGCCGCAGTGGCGGGGGACGGAGACGGCGGAATACTGGCCGATCCAGACGCCGGCCGAGCTGGGGCAGTTTCCCGCGGCGGCCGTGATCTTCCGAAAGCAGCTCGTGCGGGAGGCGGATGTCGTCGCCAGCGTGAACGTGAATCTCGAGGACATGTTCAGCCTGAAAGGCGCGCCTGCCCGGACCAACCGGCTGGGCGACTTTGTCCGCGCGGCCGAGGGCAGGCAGGAGAGCAAGAGTACCCACCCGGCGGTCGAGAACGCCCTGCTGGCGATTGGTAAGGTGCGCTATGACTACAACGAAGATCCCTCACGCGCCCAATTGCCGGATCTCGCCAGATGGCTGGACTCACGAGAGGGCGTCATCACCAGCGCCAACGGCGAAACCCGCTGGGAATACCGCAGGGGGATCTTCGCGGTCACAGCGCCAGCAGCACAGGGAGCGACCGGCTTCCTCAAGTCGGCCGGGACGGTCGAACTTCCCTCGATGAGCATCAGTTCTGACATGGAGTTCGGCTCGATCATTGCAGTGTCGCTGGACGATCGGCCACTGAGCGAGTCTCGCCGGATACTGCTCCAGTTGGCAAGCGAGCAGCGCAACACCGGCTGGGAAGTGTCGGAGGAAACGGGCGGTCTCAAGACCATCAGGAGCGTGGGGACCATGCCCATCCAGTATCGCGAGTTCTCCGGCACAGTCCGGTTTGCCCAGCCTGTGGCGAGTGTTCGCGCCTTTGACTTCAATGGCCGGGAGGTAAAGAAGCTGCCCGCCGGCCAAGCGGTCCAGCTCGACCGGGCTTTGCCGTACTACCTGCTGGAACGTTGAGAGGGGATTTCACCACAGATTCACCATAGAGGGACAGACGTCTCGGCGCGCAACTTCGTTGCTTCGTCTCTTCGTGGTTAAGAGGGAAGTGTCTCGCGATCTCCCTGGACCACAAAGCGCGTGATCGCCAGGGATCACCTTAGTGGGTTGAATGGACGGGGCATGTGCCACCTTTGGACCGAGACTCTGCGTTTTCTAGCCTTCGCGTCTTAGTGTTGAGATGAACGTTCCAGCCCGCTTCGACTTTCTTTACCGCTGAGCCTGCCCGCCCGCTGGCAAATTCCTGCGTCCCCGATCCTCCGCTTGCGCGATAATGTTCCTGTTTGTCTGTCCCATGGACGAGCACGTTCCTATGATCTGGAGGTTCGCCTCCAGAAAACGTACACATCCAAGGGAGGAGCGATGCGATATCGTGGCCTGTGGATCGGTTTGGTCCTTGTGATCGTCGGTTCATTCCTTGTGCTCGGCTACTATGGCTGGGAGCTCTACAACAAGGCGCCGCCGATTCCCAGGGAGGTTGTCACAACCTCCGGCGTCACGATGTTCACCGGGCAGGAGATCATGGATGGGCAGAACGTCTGGCA
The DNA here is from genome assembly GCA_029777755.1 of Planctomycetota bacterium. Classification (GTDB taxonomy): domain Bacteria; phylum Planctomycetota; class Phycisphaerae; order Tepidisphaerales; family Tepidisphaeraceae; genus CAIQIQ01. Next base: position 25,736 of record JAKORQ010000077.1, on the reverse strand, counting down.
GTCCATGGGTGGCCACGAGGTCGGTTCTGTCTGGGGACATGGCGCATACGTGGCGCCGGACTGGTCGGCCGACTGGCTGCATCGCGAGTGCGTCTACCTGCTGAACAAATGGTCGCAACAGGAGCATGGCCGGGCCTATAGCGAGCTTGAGCCACAGCATCAGGCCGCCCTCAAGAGCCGCCTGATACAGGAGATCCGCACCAACACCTACAACCCCGACAACGGGCAGATCGTCATCTCGCAGGATCGCGCCGAGGCTTTCGAGGTGCTGAGGGACTACTACTGGGCGATCTTCTCTGATGCCCCGGAGTTTCCCGAGCAATCGCGCTCGCTGGCCGACGATGGCCGCTCGCCGCCGGAGCTGCGCGATGCCTATGCCATCGCCCGCAACACCATTCGCGATCCTGAGCGGATGCGGCTGATGGCGGCGTTCTTCTGGTGGTCGGCGTGGGCCTGCGGCGCGGAGCGGCCTGACGCGGCCATCGCCACTGGCGCCAGCGAACCGGGCAAGCGCATCAGCTATACGAACAACTGGCCGCCGGAGGAACTGATCGACAACGCACCCTCCGGGCAGGTGATCGTCTGGTCGGTGATCAGCTTCGTGCTGCTGCTGGCGGGCGTGGCGGCACTGGCGTGGTATTACGCGGTGCTGCACGGCCGGCCTGAGGAGCCTCCGGATTTCCCCAGCAACGACCCGCTGCTGGCGCTTTCGCCAACGCCATCCATGCGGGCAACACTCATCTATTTCTGGACGGTAGCAGCGCTGCTGGTGCTGCAAGTGATGCTGGGCGCGGTTACTGCCCACTATGGAGTGGAGGGGTCCGGCTTCTACGGCTTCCCGCTGGCGGAGTGGCTGCCGTACTCGGTAACGCGCACATGGCACACGCAGCTTGGCATCTTCTGGATCGCTACCGCCTGGCTGGCGACCGGCCTTTTCATGGCGCCGGCCGTGTCGGGGCATGAGCCAAAGTTCCAACGCGCCGGCGTCCTGTTCCTGTTCGTCTGCCTGGTGATCATCGTGCTTGGCTCGATGTTCGGTCAGTGGCTGGGCACGCGCCAGCGCCTCAGCTTGGAGGCGAACTACTGGTTCGGCCACCAGGGGTATGAGTACGTCGACCTCGGCCGCTTCTGGCAATACTTCCTGTTCGTGGGGCTGCTGGTGTGGCTGCTGCTGATGGCGCGCGCGATGTGGCCGGCCTTCCGCAAGCCCGGGGATCACAAACATCTGCTGGGATTGTTCCTGATCTCCTCCGCGGCCATCTGGCTGTTCTATGGCGCGGGCCTGATGTGGGGACGCCAGACCAACCTCGCCATCGCCGAGTACTGGCGCTGGTGGGTGGTGCACCTGTGGGTGGAAGGGTTCTTCGAGGTCTTCGCGACAGTGGTGATCGCCTTCCTCTTTACCCGCATGAACCTGCTCAAGACACGCACTGCGACCGCGGCCGTGCTCTTCTCCACCATCATCTTCCTCTCCGGCGGCATCATCGGCACGTTCCATCACCTCTACTTCACCGGCACTCCCACCGCGGTACTGGCCCTGGGTGCGGTGTTCAGCGCGCTGGAAGTCGTGCCGCTGGTGCTGATCGGCTTTGAGGCATACGAGAACCTCTCCCTCTCGCGGGCCCAGCCGTGGGTGTCGGCGTACAGGTGGCCGATCTACTTCTTCGTGGCGGTGGCGTTCTGGAATCTGGTGGGCGCTGGCCTGTTTGGCTTCTTCATCAACCCGCCGATCGCGCTCTACTACATGCAGGGCCTGAACACTACGCCTGTGCATGGACACACGGCGCTGTTCGGTGTGTACGGCATGCTGGGAATCGGCCTGATGCTTTTCTGCATGAAGGGCCTGACTACCCGCAACGTCTGGAAGACCGGTTGGGTGAGTTTCGCCTTCTGGTCGATCAACATCGGCCTGGCGCTGATGGTGATCCTGAGCCTGTTGCCGGTGGGGCTGATGCAGACCTGGGCCAGCGTCGAGCATGGCACCTGGTACGCCCGCTCGGCCGAGTTCATGCAGAACGACACCATGAACATCCTGCGCTGGCTGCGCGTGGTGGGTGACACCATCTTCGCCGTGGGCGTGCTGGCGCTGGGATGGTTCGTACTGGGCCTGAAGTTCGGCTGGTCGGTCACCAATGAGCCGGACGCGGTCCGCCGGACGTTGACCGAGACGAAGTAGGCCAACACGAGGTCTGCCAAACAGCTCGGGCGCGAACGTGCGCCCGCGCTTCTGGTTCTGCCTCACTGCCACTTGCGCAGACGTGGCTCTGGCCCGCGAACGACGCTACCATCAGACCTGATGCTTCGACTCAATCACTGCCGGCGAATCGGATTTGCTTCCCTGGTGTCGTTGACTGTTTCAGTTGGCGCACTGGCGCAGGATGCTGCCACTGCGCCAAGCGTCGAGGAAACCGCGGCCGCCGCGACGCAGCGGATCGCCTCGGACGCCATCCGCAGTGCCCAGGATCTCTACACGCAGGTGTCGCCATCGCTGGTGGCGGTGGGTTACACCTGGGAGCATGAGATGGGCCGGCGCGAAGTGGTTGGTTCAGGCATCGTCGTCGGCGAGGACGGGCTGGTCATGACGACCCTCGCACTGGTCGATCCCCGCATCCCCGACTCGCAGATGCGCGACTTCAAGATCTTCATCCCCAGCGACACCGGCGATGTCGAGGAGGTCAGTGCAGTATTCCTCGGCCGGGATGAGCGCGCCGATGTGGCGTTCGTGCGGGCCGTAGGTGAGCGGAAGTGGAAGCCGGTCGAGTTCGTCGATCGGCCGCTGGAGGTTGGCCAGCCTGTCTGGTCGGTGGGGGTGCTGCCCAAGATCGCCGGCTACAAGCCGTACATCGTCGAGGGCAAGATATCGGCCCTCCTGCGCGGTGAGTTCCCGCAGGTACTGGTATCAGGCAGCCTGGCGGCCATGGGGTCGCCGGTGTTTAACTCGGCCGGCGAGGCGATTGGGCTGGTGGTCGCCCAATCGGAGCAGGCGATTTTGCTGAACGATCCACGATCGGGACTGTCGGCCGTATCCCGCCCACCGGTGATTTTCGTGGCATCAAAGGCGCTGCTGCACAGCATCTCCGATCCTCCCACCGGCGAGCCGCTCAAGTTGCCGTGGATCGGCGTCATGCAGATGGCGGGGCTGAGCAAGGAAGTGGCTGAGTATTTCGGGCTTGCCGGGCAGACTGCCGTGCAGATCGGCGACACCATCCCCGGTGCGCCCGCCCATCGCGCCGGCATCCAGCCCGGGCAGATCATCACGGCCGTGAATGGCCAGGCTATTCCCCGCGGCGATGAGCCGGAAGAGCTGCCCATGATCCTCCGCCGGCAGATTCTGCACTTAAAGCCGGGTACCGAGATCACTCTCACCCTGCTGGACCCACGCACACGCAAAATCAGCGATGTCTCCCTCACGCTGGAGGAGCGCCCCAAGCCGGCCAACCTGGCCGAGCGCTATTACGCTGAGGATATGGGCTTTTCCGTGCGTGAGATGGTCTTCCTCGACGCCTACCAGCGCCGGCTGGAGCCGGGTACCGAGGGCGTGATCGTGGCGATGGTTCGCCCGCAGTCGGCCGCCCAGGCTGCTCGGTTGGAGATGAACGACATGATCGTCGAGCTCAATGGCGAGAACATCACCAGCTTCCAGCAGTTCGTCGAGCTTTACCGGAAGTTTCGCGAGGAGCGCCGCCGGGAAGCGGTGGTAATGGTGGTGTTGCGCGAGGGGAGAAACCAGACAATCCGCATCGAGCCGCCGCAGTAACAGCACCCCGGGCAACGAGAGCTATGAACCGATCTCCATCTCCCGCTGGCGCTGCCGTTCAGTCGCCCGCCGGAGCACCCGCCGCTCCCACCATGTAAGCGAGTTGATCCCCTGGCGCTGGATCTTCTCGAGGATCGCATCCACATGTATCCGCTCAGCCTCCTCCCGGCGGATCTGTCGGCGGGTACGCCACTTGGTATAGCGGCTGAGGCGATGGCGCCTGCGCGGGCGGCGGATGTCGGTGTCGTAATCGTCAAAAGTCCATACGCCAGCAGCCTTTATGGCCGACCTCTTCTGAACGCAAAACGCCATGCAGGCGATCATGGCAAATATCAGGATCCACTCGCTGCTGTAGATGCCATATCCGCCGATGACCACCGCCGACCCGATACCGATGTTGCAGGTCACGAGCAGCGACTTGCCATATCCAAGCGTCGGCCATAGCAGCGTCTGGAGCAGGTGTGCCCCGTCCAGCGGCAATACCGGAAGCAGGTTAACCAGCAGCAGCAGGTAGCTGACGATGTAGAGATACCAGAGGTAAAACTGCGCTTGGCTCCAATCCCCCGGGGCAAGCAGGCTGGCGTGCGGTGAGAAGGGCACTTCCACCCGGTAAACGCCAAAGAGCACGCCGGCGGCCGCCGCGGCGATCGCCAGATTCAGCGCCGGCCCGGCCGCCACCGACACGAACGCCAGTCCCGGCCGATGCGGATACTGCCAGTCCGCCAGCCCGCCCAGCGGCCAGAGCAGTGCCTCATCGGCAAATCCCCCCAACGCGCGGGTGGCAAAGCAGTGGGCCAGTTCATGCAGAACCAGGCATACCACTAGCGCCGCCATGCTCACCAGGCGATGCGGCATAGTGAACTCGTCGGAGATCCCCATCAGCAGCGCCAGTCCGACAAACAGGATCAGCGAGATATGCAGCCTCACGCGGGTGCCGGCGACGCTCAGCACCTGCACCGACGCGCCAAGCAGCCACAGCAGTGGGTTGTAGCGGTCGCTCTGCTCGCGGTAGTAGTACCGATCCTGAAAACCCATGGCGCCGTCCATTCCCCGGGCTGAAAGGCGCGTTTCCAGTCAGTAGCTCTATGGGAAATCGCACCTCAGCGCTGGCAAAAGCGCTCGTAGTACATCAGCGAGGCGATGGTCTTTGCATCCTGGATTTCGCCGGTGCGAATCATCTCGGATGCCTCCTCCAGCAAGACAGGAAGGAGCTCGATGTCCTCCCCCAGGTCCAGAACCTGCTCGCGCCTCTGCAGATCATAGGCGATGAACACATACATCTTCTCTGTAAGCACGCCCGGCGATGCGTACATGGACATCATCGGCTTCAGTCGCCGCGCCAGGTAACCGGTCTCTTCGAGAAGCTCCCGCCCGGCGCAGTTCATGGGATCCTCGTTCTTCTCCAGCGTGCCGGCCGGCAGCTCGATAAGCACCTGGTTGATCGCGTAGCGGCGATGACGTATCAGGAGGATCCTGCCATCCTCCAGCACCGGCACGATCACCACCGCGCCGGGGTGTACCACCACCTCCTTGCGGTAGCGCTGCTCGTCCGCCATGAGGTGGTGAAGTTCCAGGCGAATGCGATCGCCATCATAGATGACCTGCTTCTCGATGAGCTCGAAGTCCATCGGCGTTATTATGGGTTGATCTGGATCAATGCTCAATTGGGGAAACGCGCTGTAGAAGAACCGGCATGGAAGCTGTACTGGATCGCAGGATCGCCCGAGACCTCAAGACGCTGGCGCGTTTCATCCAGCTGTACTGCAACGACATGCACGCCGACCAGCCGCGCCAGCCGGTGACGATGCGCACCCACGACGTCAAGGAAATCGCCGGCCGGGAAATCGTGCTCTGCCCCTCCTGCACGAAACTATTGCAGCACGGCTTCACCAAGCGCACCCACTGCACGATGGACCCCAAGCCCACCTGCAAGAACTGCCCCAAGCACTGCTACGCCCCCACCTATAGAGAACAGATCCGCCAGGTAATGCGCCACTCCGGCACCAAGATGCTCTACCGGGGACGGATTGATTACCTGTTTCATATCTTCTTCTGAGCCGTTATGTAAATTCAAAATACTTCACGCATACTTCCACGGCGACGGCGAGCATATATTGACATTTGCGGCTTCAGAGACAGTAAACGACGATGCCTAGATGCACTACGGTGTCTGCGATTGAGGAGGATGCCGTTGCTGGGGTTAGCCCGTCGCTTTTCGTCCGCGCTCCAGGGAATGATGTGGCTTGCGTTCAGCAGTTCACGGGCATCTATCCCGGTGAGCGCACACTTACCCTCGTAGGCTGTGTAGACTGCGGCCGCGAAAAAGCGATGTACTCGGCGCGCGCGAATAGTCTGGAGAACTTCCGTAGGTCCTTCCGGAATCGCCAGTTCCTTTCCTCCGGCCTGTTCCGGTTGGGATGCCAGACGGTCGTAGACTTCTTCGGCGGCCGCGGCTACCGCCTCTGAGTTTTCCATGAGCTCAGCCCAAAGTTGCCTGTCCGCATCGCTTGCTCCCCTTAGCCCTTTAATTCCGCGTTGCTTCTGATTCGGATCAAGGCTGACGAAATTCCATGCTTTCATGCATAGCGCGCTGGGCGTACGCCCGATGAGGCCAGCCAGACGGATGATCTCGGAATTCGTATTGTGCAGTTGGCCGAAGGGCGTGTTGGTGTACAGCCGAAGAGCGATCAGCAATTGATCACGCGTCCAACGATCTCCGCGAGACATGCGCACCAGGCTACCATCCGAGCGATCGGTAAACCAGGTAGGGAGATCGGTAGAAATCTACAGCCACAGAAACGCTCCCGCACATTGCCTTTCACCCCTCCCAATCCACCGGTGGGCCGTGGGGGGAGCTGATGGCCAGGCGGCGGTCTTGGCCGTTGGGCCATGTGGTCATCCTTACCGAGAAGATCGATTCGTTGCCTTGCCGCTCCGGTTCCAGTCGTAGCCAGAAAAGTGGCGCCCTGGCGGTCGCCCGCTGGCCGGCTTCCTCGATGATCTCACGCAGGCGCGCGGCTCGTTCCCCGAGGTATTGCAGCACGATCGAGTGAAACACCACCGTCGCGACGCCTGGCGTCGGGGTGGCCAGGCGCTCCGATAGCCACTCGCATGCTTCGGCCCGGTCGATCGATGCGCGCGTTGTCTTCGCGACGTCCAGCGCCCCGCGCAGGCGCGCGAAGCGCTGTGCCTGATCCGGCCAGACGTAGCAGAGAAGCGTCAGCCGACCTTCCTCGCTCGCCGGGTCGATCGGGTTCACGTCGCAGCCTCGCCGCTCGGCGATGGTCACGGCCGGCACGCCAGAAGGCGCGGCATTCGGAAAGATGTCCACGAAGCGCACCGGCGAATCGGCCGGCCCGAACGCGGCGCCGTTCCACTCGTAGCGGAAGAGATCCCATAGCAGATTCAGCCCGGCCGACGAGCCGACTTCCAGGAGCCGCAGCGGAAGTCCACTCTCCGCCGCACTGAGAAACCCGCCAAGCAGCGAAGCGGATCGGCCGATCTCGTTGGTCTGCACGTGACGCTCGAGTATCGGGCAAATAGCATCGCATTCGCGTGCCACGGTCGCGTAAAAGTCCGTCCACGCAGCGTCCATGTTGCCGACGGAGCCGCCGGCCGACGGGTAGTGTCGCGCGAGGTCGGGCGCGCGGCCGGTGAGCACCAGCCGATGGACAGCGCCCATGAAGCGAAGCGCGAGCGCGTTCGGGTCGGCCGTGTGGGCGTGTGGCCTGAGGATATGGCATATCGGGCCGCCGGATTCCGCGTCCGCTGCCGCACGCTCGAGGAGGTAAGCATAGAGCGGCGACCCGAGTCGCTGGCACCAGTTGGCCTGCGTGCGCAGATGTCTGGCGATCTGCTCAGCCGCCATGGCTCGCTCCTTTCCGCGTGGAGCGGAACGCTATCTGGCCGCCGATTGCCATATGCAGAATATGTGGAATCGCTTCCGCGACATGATCGCGGCGTTTTGGATGTCGCCCCGATCGAGTACCGAGTCGGCCGGGAAGCTCCCAGACCCCAGCCCATAGCTTTCCGTAAAGCCCAGAAGAAACTGCGCCCATAGTGCAAAAAGGATAGGAGCCCGGCGAGCCGGCAGCTATTGACCGAAATACCATTTACCCGTCAGCCCAGCCACTTCACCCGGAGATCCGCGATAATCGAGGTGCATCTGTGGATCGTTTGCCTATGAGGCGCTGCGTGCGATGAACCAGTAGATTGCGTATGCGATCGCCCATAGCGCCACCATGATCAGCCCCACGCTCAGGTAGATCTTCAGTCGGCGTTTGCGTTCCTCTTCTTCCCTGATCGCTTCCTCCAGGGCGCGCAGGCGGGCTTCTTCGCGCTTGGCGGCCGCCCGGCGTTTCTCCCAGCAGGACTGGCAGACAGCCGTTCCCTTGAAGTCAACCAGGTCGGCCCTGGTCATGGATTGGTTGCAGTCAGGACACGTTGCCGGCTCCTTCGCGAGCCGGTCTTTTTCATTGCAGGTAGGGCACCAGTATCGGCCGGATGAATCCTTGTAGCGGGTTCGGCCATGAAGGTCGACTCCACACATGCAGCAGACCTTGTTCACGGTCGTGCCCATTGCACTGGAATCGCTACTCAAGGCGGTTCTGTGCTCGCCTGCACTGTCACCAATGCGGTCGGTATCAGACATGATCGGTACCTCGCATCTGCCCCAGGGCAAGAGACTGAGTTTGAGAACTGCAACGTTGACTATATCAGAGATATGCGTCCGGTGGGAGTGTAAATACAGATAAACAAATGAGGTAAGATTCCTTGACCGGCTGATGAGGTTGCCGTTTAATATGCCTATTTGCAGGGTAGCGCCCGTAGCAGCGCTGCAGGGCACCTGCAGTGTTCAGATTTCACGGGCTTGGGCATACACGGAGAGTTTCATGGCTGCCAACCAAGGTTCGCGTGCCGGCCTGATTACGTCGGTAGTAATCCTCGCCATTGTCAGCGTCGTCGCGATTATCTTTGCCTTCTGGTACGGGGCGGAAAAGCGGAAGGTTGATGAGCAGCTCGCCGATCTGCGTAAACGCTACGGCGATGTCATTTCTGACGCGGCCTTGCTGGGCCCCGACGTCGAAGAGCTCAAGACGGTTCGCTCCGATCCCGCCAGCGGCTTCACCCCCCAGACCAAGCTTTGGGATGTTCTCGTCGGCCAGCGCAACCAGCTTGTGAAGGTTGTCACCGGCCGTGAAGCCGGCGGCGACAACACAGCCTCCGCCGCCATCAAGTCGGCCGGCACGGCGCTCAGCGCTGCCGCCGAGACGGTGGAGATCGCGAACCTGACCCTTCCCTCCACCAACGACGACATGATCGGCGCCATCAACGTGCTGGCCGACAAGGTGCGTGCCCAGGCGGGCACCATCGCCCAGCGCGACACGATGCTGGAGGATGCCAAGAAGCAGGCGCTGGACGCCATCGCCCAGCGTGACGCCGGCCTGGCCGAGCGCGACAGGCAGATCCAGGCGATCCGCGAGGAGGCCAACAAGGCCATCGCCGCTGCCACCCAGGATCGCAATCGCCAGCAGTCGACCGTCGCCGAGATCGAGAAGGCTCGCCAGGAAGAGCGCCGCAAGCTGGAAGAGATCCTGGCCCAGAAGGATGCTGAGCTGGCCGCCCGCGCCAACGAGGTTCGCCGCCTCGAGGAGCGCATCCGCAACACGCAGGCCCGCTTTGATCGCATTCGCGTTGGCGTGACTGATCCGGTGGTTCGCCACAATGATGGCGTGATCAGCGGGCTTTCCGGCCCGGACATCGTTTACATCAACCTTGGCCGCGGCAAGCAGGTCATCCCCGGCCTGACCTTCGAGGTTTACGACAAGAGCCGCGGCATCCCGAAGATCGGCGATCCGCTTGAGGAAGAGCAGCCCGCCGGCAAGGCCACCATCGAGGTGATGCGCGTGCTGGACAATGCCAGCGAGTGCCGCGTCATCCGTCGCGAGGCCGGCATGCAGATCATGGAAGGCGACCCGATCCTGAACATCGTCTTCGACCCCAACATCAAGTACAACTTCCTGGTGTTCGGCCGATTTGACCTTGACCGCAACGGCATCGCCACCGAGGGCGACGCCCAGATCGTCCGCCGCATCATCACGCAGTGGGGCGGCAACGTCACCGATGAGATGGGCGTGAACACCGACTTCCTGGTGATCGGCGTGGAGCCGGTTATCCCCTCCTTCACCGATGAGGAACTGACCGACCCGGTGAACATCAAGCGCCAGGAGGATGCCCGTGCAGAACTCGAGGCCTACCAGAACATCATCCAGGAGGCCCGCGAACTGCACATCCCGATCCTGAACCAGAACCGCTTCCTGCACTTCACCGGCCAGGCCGAGGCAGTGCGGCGGTAAACTGGCAGCAAAGTGATGAACCTAAACCCGGCCGGCGGCGACGCTGGCCGGGGTTGTTTTTGGGCCTCCCAAACAAAGCTCTGGGTCGGCCGTCGCAGGCTCACGCGGACCAGATCCACCACGACGCGACGATTCGTCCCCGTGACGCGGCGTGTGCCGAACGTTGGTACATACTCCGATCCCGCGTTACCACGGCGCAACGACGAAATGCCGAAACTGAAGCTGACGAAGTGCTATGACATGGTTGACGTAGCGTAGTTCGGCTTCGTCGCTTCGCTTCTTCGTGGTGAAGAAGGAAGCTCTTTCGATCTCCCGTCACCAATGGCGTATCTACGTCGAAGAGCGCCTTACCTCCCGCAGTTCCGGCGGAACAGCTCAACTTCTCAAGAGGGCGGCTTGTCCTCAAGTCGCGGGATGTCGAATCGGCGGACGCCAAAATTGGAACACGGTGCCCCGTATCGAGAGGTCAACAGTAGCTTCGCAGCGACGAAGGAAGACGCGCGTTGTGATTTCCTTACCTCCACAGGCGAATTTCCATCGTGGATCACCTTACCTCCCGCGGGTGGAGGACCACCCGCTCCACTTTGGGCGGGATTGCTGTGCTTTTCCCTCCGTCGCTTCGTCGCTCAATCCCTCTTTCTTGATGCCTTGGCGCCTTCGTGTCTTTGTGTCGATAGGCGCTCCCACGTCGCCGCCTCCTCCTCCGAGCTGAGCAATTTTCATTTTCTCGCCGATGGGTACTTGAAAAATGTTTGACGCGCCGTACATTTTGCGCCATGGCGAAGTCAAAAGAGGTCGTGCCGGTTGCCCAGGTTGGCAACGTCATTGATGGCCAGGAGATTTCCTCCAGCCTGGAGGACTATCTGGAGACGATCCTGATGCTTACCCGGCGGCGGGAAGTCGCCAGGGCCAAGGAGATTGGGGATCAGCTTCAGGTGAACCGTTCCTCGGTTACCTCGGCGCTGCAGAATCTCGCCAAGCGAGGCCTGATCAATTATTCGCCGTATGAATACGTCACGCTGACCCCCGCTGGTCTGCGGGCGGCCGAGGATGTGGCCCGTCGCCACGTCACCCTCCGCGATTTCTTCAGCGACGTTCTCCAGATCGAGGAGGAGGAGGCCAACGCCGCCGCCTGCCGGATGGAGCACGCTCTCCCGCCGGTGGTGATGGAGCGCCTGGCGGCGTTCATCGAGTTCGTACGGCGCTGCCCGGCCGGGATCGGGCAGTGGGATCCTTCCATCGGCTTCCGCTGCTCCCGGACGAAAACGCCCGGCGGGCCGGAATGCGAACCGTGCTCCAGGGCTCGCAAGCCCGACTGCTGCTAGGACGTCCTTACCCAAGCGAGAAAACGAAACCCGCACGCGATGTGCAGCCCGTGCATCGCGTTGCGGCCCTTGAAACAAAACCCACGGGCGGAAAGAGGATCAGTAATGCGTCAGGGATCAGTTGTCGGCGACAGCCGGCAAGCAGGCTCGCGGGGATTTACCCTTGTCGAGCTGTTAGTAGTTATCGGTATCATTGCGCTGTTGATAGGCATCCTGCTGCCGAGCCTTGCCTCGGCGCGGGCGGCTGCCGTCACCACCGCCAGCCTGAGCAACCTGCGCCAGCTTGGCATCGGCCTGCTCATGTATCGCAATGACAATCGCGGCACTTACCCGGTTCACTCCATCTCAACCACCAACACACCGAAGATTCGCTGGGCGGACCTGATCTACCCCTACATGCAGAACACCGAGGTCTACATGAGCCCCCACCTCGATGACACCGACCGCCAGCGCATGCAGAAGCCCTTCGCCCACACCTGCGATCCCAACTCCAATCCCGGGATCCTGCCGGATACCAAGTATTACGGCGGCTACGGCTACAACTACCAGTACCTGGGCAACGGGCGCGATCCGGGCGGCATCTCCAAGTTCTATGCCAAGGAATCGCACATTCGCAATCCCAGCCTGACGGTGGCGATCGCCGACACCCAGGGCTGCCGCGATGGCTGGGATGCCGGCGAGGGCGTGTATGCGATCGATCCGCCGCTGCAGTCAGTTGAACTGGGCTCGAAGGGTAGCCGCCGCAGCTCCGCCGATCCCTATGCCAACGGCAACTTCGGCTACCGTGGCGGCAACATCACCGATCCGCCGGACTCACCCATGCGTGCCACCCCCGCGCCGCGCAACAAGGGCAAGGTGAACGTCCTGTTCTGCGACGGGCATGTTGAGTCGCTGCACCCCAAGCAGCTGGATGACATGGATGGCGACGGCAACGTCGACAACGGCTATTGGAACGGGCTGGGAGATCCCACCAAGCGCTGATCGATTTGATGCTTCCCTCTGCTCCCAGGGCCGGCCAGCTACACGCTGGTCGGCCTTGCTTCGTTTTGGTCCTGTGGGGCGGCCGACGCTGCCTGAAGATCGAGGAACCCCAGGTGCAGCTCGGCATGCCGGCAGGCCAGCGCGATCCACTCGTGATGGTTCAGGTCGCCCAGCGCGGGATTGGCGAGCACCGGCGGCTGCACCCGCAACCGCTCCAGTGCCTCGCGGTATCGCTGCAATCCCGCCTCGAATGTCATCTCCTCGGTGCCGTAGGTCCCCCCGGGCGCCCGAGGCAGGCGAAACCCGGGCCTCATCCTGCCGAACAGCATCTTGTTCTTGCGCAAACGCAGGATCTTCCGTACCAGCCAGGGAACCTCGAAGGGATAGCCGTGATAGGCGCGCTCGACCCACCATGCGAGATGGCCGAGGATCTTGCCGGCCGACCAGTTCCCCGTGGTCACCAGCCGCCCGGCGGCGTGCGCCTGCTCGATGCGATCCAGCTCCATCTGTATGTCAGCGAGTTTCTCGAAGTGAAGCTCGCGCGTACGTGTCATCTGCGCCATGGTCTTCTAGATACCATATACCCGATTATGCCCTGTCGGGTGGGCGCGGAAAAATCTATTTCCTCTCCCGGCGGGACTTCACCGGGCAGCGCTGGCTGGCGGCAAACAGGCGCACCATCGTGTAGAAGGCGTACAGCATGATCATCCCGATACCGATGACGTATGCCGCGATCAGGTACTGCGTGAAGTTCACTTGTTTACCTCCCTGTCACTTGTACTGCCGTTTCCATTGAGCAGGGCATGCCACTGGGCGGACCCTGGCTCGATGGCCGGCTGCTGCTGGTCCGTCGGCGACTGCCCGGCCGTTTCCGCCTGGGCTCGCGCCAGCATGTAGCGAAGAGTAATCATCCCCGCGTTGGCGAGTGTCACCGGGATGAACCAGACCAGCAGCGTGAGTTTCATTGCCGGTTCAAGCTCGATGCTCTGCGGGTGAATGTCCTGCATCAGGCGCGCCGACAGGTACACCAGCGGCACGTCGAGGAAGGCGATGACCGAGTAGACCGCGCTGATGAGCGCCCGTCGGGGCGCGGAGTCGATCGAATTGCGGATGATCAGGTAGACCACGTACAGCAGCCACAGCATCAGGCTGAAGGTCAGTCGCGGGCTCCAGGTCCACCACTGTCCCCACGCCGCCTTGCCCCAGATCATGCCGGTGAGCAGCACGATGCTGCAAAGCACGACCGCGACCTTGGCGGATGACGCGGCCAGGTCGTCCCAGCTCATCCGCCGTGTCCACAGGTATCCCACCGACGCGATGAACGACACCAGGCAGGCCAGAAACGTGTTGATGGCAACCGGAAGGTGGATGTAGAAAACCTTCTGGATCTGCCCCATGCTTTTCTCGGTGGGGGTGTAGTAGACGAGCATGGCCAGCGCCGCGCCAAAGAGGGCAAGCGTCAGCACTGTGCCGGCCGCGATCAGAGTTTTTGTCTTTGAGTTCATGTCCCTTACGGCTCCAGGATCCACTCGAATACCAACCAGCTCACCGTCACGAAGATCACGTCGAACGCGATCAGCACCGCCAGGCCGGTTCCGCCCAGTTCCTTGCCGTCGCGGAAGATGCCCAGCATCAGTTGCGTTGAGGCAATCACCACCGGCAGCACCACCGGGAACACCACCATAGCCAGCAGCCCGCCTGCGAGCCGCGTCGAGGATACGACTGCAGCAAACAGCGTTCCCACGGCCGCCACCCCCAGCATTCCCAGCCCCATGATCAGGGCAAATGACAGTGGCGCCGCTGACAGATCGAACGAGAAAAACAGTACGCCGGCCGGCGTCACCACCAGCGCCACCGCCAGCATCATCAGCAGGTTGGCTATCAGCTTGGAAAGGTAGATGACGCCACGATCCACAGGCGCCAGCAGCAGCCCGGCCATCGCTCCTTCATGCCGCTCCACCGCCATGGTTTTCTCAAAACAGAGAACACCTGAGAAAAGGTATGCCACCCATAGGACAGCCATCGCCGAGTAGCCCTTCGCCGCCTCCGCGCCAAGCCCCAGCCCCAGCACCACCACGATCAGCAGCCCGAGGGTGATCACCAGGCCGAGCGTTTGCCGACTGCGCGCCTCGATGCGCAGATCCTTGCCGACAAGCAAAAGAATCTGGGAAAGCGTGGTGCGCATCTCATCCTCCGATCTCCTTGAGCACTTCCGCGGCGCTGACCTGCGAAGAGGGGCAATCCAGCACCAGCTTCCCGCGCCTGAGAACCAGCACCTGCTGCGCAAGGCGCAGCGACTGCTCAATATCGTGATTGGCCAGCAGGATGGTGCGCCCGGACTTGTTAAGGGCATCCAGCAGCAGCTCGACGGTATGCGTCGATGGCGCATCCAGTCCGGCGAACGGCTCATCCGCCAGGATCAGGTCAGGATCATGCATCAGCGCCCGCGCGATGGCGGTGCGCTGCGTCATGCCGCGGCTGAAGTTCTTCACGGGGTCGTCGGCACGGTCAGCTAGGTTCACCAGCTGTAGCAGTTGCGTGGCCCGCTGGTCGGCATTGCGCATGCCGTACAGCTTGCCGAACAGGCGAAGGTTCTCGCGCGGCGAGAGATCGCGATAGAGCATCGCCTGGTGGCTTATCAGCCCGATGCGCCGGCGCATGCCCGCGCTGGTGCTCCTGAGCGGTTGGCCGAACAAGGAAAGCTCCCCGCCGCTGGGAGGCGTGAGCATCGAGAGGATGCGCATCAACGTGCTCTTGCCGGCGCCGTTGGCTCCCAGCAGGGCGATATACCGGCCGCGGGGGATGGCAAAGCCCAGGTCATCGAGGATAACACGGTCGTCGATGACCTTGCGCAGGTTCCGGGCGTGAACGGCCAACTCGGCCGCTGCTGCCTGAGCCGAAGTTGACCTCTCTATGGATCGCATCTATCAGATCATACCAGTGGTTAATTCTCCGCCTTTGGCTTGACGGGTTTGAGGAGCATGAAGCCGATCCCGCCCAGCAGCACCACTCCCAGCGCCGAGGCGGCCACGACCTGTGCGGTGCTCCAGCCGCCACCCACGGCGGCAGGGGTGTTTGCCAGCCCGCTGATGGTAAGCCCGGATGGCTGCCCGGGCATCAGCGCCACACCGCTGAACATGCGCATCTCGCCGCCGTCTGTCTTTCGTGTGCCCTGCTCCAGCAGCCCGTTTGCCTTGATCTCGCTACCGTCGTTGGGTGCGAAGACGATCAGCTGCTGCGTGAGCGCCGGGGTATTGATGGGGATCTCCACTTTCCCGCTTTTTACCGGGATGGTATAGCCGAAGCTGTAATGGGTCATGCCCGGCGTCATCGGCGCTACGTTGTAAATCGTTCCGTTGTGGAAATGCAGGCTATGCTCGGTGAAGCCATCGCCGATCTCGATATTCCCCGCGCCCGGCGGCAGCTTGAGGATCAGCGTGGTTCCCTCCTCATGTTCGTTGGTTCCAATCCAGGTTCGATCGGAGGGATTGTCGACCGCCAGCATGTCCACAACCCGCACGCCGGCCGAGGTGTGGGAGATCATCAGGTGGCGCATGGCGATCTTCCACTCGGGGATGTCCCTGGTGGTCTCGTAGACGGGGACCTCCACCTTTGCCTCGGTCATGGCCGAGTTCATGATGTGACTGACCGCCTGGTAGGTGATGTTGCCGTAGGGGACCATCACCAGCGCCTGCACGGCATTGCGTGTCAGCGGGATGTCGCCGACCGTCGCCTCGCCGTTGGCATCCAGCACCGCATCCACGTGCTTGATGACTTTGTCTCCCTGGTAGAAGTGCACGATCGCCTTCTGCCCCTGTAGGGAAGGACCATCGGCGGTCTTCTGCTGCGCGTGGATGCGCAGGGTGCCGATGGCGCTTTCCGGCATGCTGGATGGAGACGGATGGGCTATCTCCGGGTGGCCGGGGGGCAGCGGCATCTCCTGCTCGGCCGCCAATACGGTGGCCGACAGGCACAGGGCCAGAGTTGCGATGGTGCGCTTGGTCATCCTGATTCACACTCCCTGAGTCACGGGTACTGCTTGCTTAACTTCCACGCGCTGCCCAGCCGGCATGAGTGTGGGGAGCATCGCCCACACGCCGCCGAGCGTCATAACAAGCCCGCCGATCCAGATCCACAGCACCAGCGGATTGATCATCACCTGGATGGTGGCCGAGCTTTCCGAGCCAAACCCCAGGGCGCTGATGTAGACATCCTCGGCAAGGTTGGTCATCAGCGCCACCTCGGCGTTGGCGCCGTTGCGCGACTTGGCATATTCGCGGATCTGGGGCTTAAGCACGTGCTGCTTGCCGGCGGGCGTGGTGAGCGTCACCACCGCTTCCATGCCGGTGAAGTTGGCGCCGCGGATACGGTTCACCGCATCGAGCGATACCTCATAGGAGCCGATGCGGGTTCTTTCACCCAGCACAAGCTGCGCTGATTCCTTCTGCCCGAACAGGCTGGAGCCGGCGATGCCGGCCACAATCATTGCCATGCCCAGGTGCGCCATGTGTCCTCCATAGCGGCGATGGCTGGCGTCGATCGCGGCGAAGGCACAGCCCAGCAGATTTCCGCCGACGTTGCGCATCCGGGCACGCAACACCTGTATGAAGTCGGCCAGCAGGCAGCAGATGGTCATCGCCACCACGAAGGTGCAGCTATGCGGGCCAAGCAGCATCAGCCGTACGACGGTCTTGAGCGGGGCATCCTCCGGGATGGGGATGCCAACAATGAAGCTGACCACGATCGCCGCCAGGAAGGAGATCGCCAGCGGGACGCGCACGCACCGTAAAAGATCGCCGAGCTTTGTCAGGCCGTATCCCAGCATCGGTGCTGCGCCCATGATCAGCAGCATCACCAGCGCCAGCGGCAGAACTGCGGTGTTGTAAAAGTTTTGCTGCATGGTGATGGCGCGGCCGGTGAGGCGTTCGTTGATCACGGGCGACATGGTGCCCAGCAGCGTGAGCACGGTCATCAGCACCAGCAGCGAGTTGCCCAGCAAGACCGCGCCTTCCCTGCTGATCAGGCCCTGCATGGCAGGGGCCTTCTCGAATGCATCCCCCTTGCCGCGTACGGCGGGCTGCTGCCCGAGACGCCGCCAGCGGAAGATGATCAGCGCCAGGCAGGCGATCGTGCAGAGGATCATGAATGTCAGGAAGAATGTGGCGATCAGCGACGGCTGGAACGCGTGCACCGACTGGATGATGCCGCTGCGGGTGATGTACGTCCCGAATATGCACAGTATGAAGGTGCCGCCGGCCAGCAGCACGTTCCACAGGCGGAACATCGAGCGCTGCTGCTGTACGAAGATCGAGTGCAGCAGGGCGGTGCCCGTCAGCCAGGGCAGCAGCGAGGCATTCTCCACCGGGTCCCACGCCCAGTAGCCGCCCCAGCCCAGCTCCACATACGCCCACTGTGCCCCGAGGATGATGCCGATGGTCAGGAATATCCAGGCGAAGAGTATCCATCGGCGGGCGATGCCGATCCAGCTTTCCAGGCTCCCGCAGACCAGCGCCGCGATCATCAGGGCAAAGGGGATGGTGAAGCCGGCATAGCCGATGAACAGCGTCGGCGGATGCGCGATCATGCCGATGTTCTGCAGCATGGGGTTAAGCCCCATGCCGTCGGCTGGCACCGGGTGCCGGGGGCTGAAAGGCAGTTTGTCGGCATCCACGAAGGTCAGCAACGAGGCGAAGAATCCCAGCGTGACGGCCAGCACCAACAGCGTGATCGCCTGCTGGCGCGAATGGTCATGTCGGCGGATGAATGCATATGCAGCCACCATCATCGCCAGCACCAGTGCCCAGAACAGCAAGCTGCCTTCCTGCCCGGCCCAAAAGGCCGAGAGCTTATACCCCAGCGGCAATGCCCTCTCGGTATAGCTGGCGACGTAGGCGATGGAAAAATCGCTCATGTACAGGGCGCGCGCCATCGCACCGGAGGCCACCGCGAACATCAGTGCGGTGAGGTAGATCCCCCAGCGGGCCATGCGGTGAAATCTCACCTCACCAAGCCTGGCGGCGCCCAGCGACGCCACCACGGTCAATCCTGCTATAACTACTGCCGCCAGCAGGGAATAGCCGCCGACAAGCCCGTTGATGGAGATTACGCCGCCCATTTACAGCCCCTCATTCACCCGGGTATGCGCCTCGGACTCATACTTGCTGGCGCACTTGGTCATCAGCACATCCGCCTGGAAAACGCCCAGGGGATCAAGCTTGCCCTCGACCACCACCTCGGCCTCTGGCTTGAACAGTTCCGGGATCGCCCCGCGGTAGACCACCGGAAGCTGGCTGCCTTCACCCAGCAGTTGGAAGCTGGCATGCAGCCCGGCCGAATCGGACTTAAAGTTCTCCTCCCCAACCTTGCCGACCAGACGCACACGTTGCGTGTGCATCTCCCGCGCCGCAAGGTACTGATCAACCTCAACGTGGTATACCCAGCCGTCCTTTAACCCGGCATATGCCAGGTAGCCCGCGGCCATCACCAGGGTAAGCCCGGCGAAGATCAGCTTAATTGTCATCTTCTGCATAGGTATGCCTCGCCCGACGAGTTCGCAACGACGGTGCCATAGCCGCTTGAGCCGTGTTCCAGGCAACCCATCGACGTTTTCCGCCCCGCAGAGGGCATTTGTGCTGCAGAATGCCGCGTAATCTGGTTGCCTTCGTCTTGAAACTGGGAATTGACCAGGCCGTATATCTCGCACACGGGAAGTGCGATTAACCGTCAAAGATGACAGCGCTCTCCGCTTTGGGAGATGAGGCTGCTTTGCTCTCTTGAATCCGGGAAGGATCGGTGAGGCAGAAGCCCGGTCGGATGGGGAAATCGGGTCATGATGGCGGCTGCGGGAATCTCACATCTGGTTGGTACGGTGCTTGCCATGAGCACGCTTGGCAAATGCGCGGAAGCGGGGCAGTCACACGCAACGCGACCTGGCGGGCAAGCCGGATGGTCTGGCCGCCGCCAGGACCAGATGGGAGAATCTCATGAGAAGCTTGTTCAAGTTTATAGCCGCGGCCACGCCAATGCTCGCGGCCTGCTTTGCGCTGGGCGAAGTCGCCGGCTCGAAGCATGATTTTTCGGCGCAGGGTTGGTCAGATAACGCCATCTGCAAGCCCTGTCATACGCCTCACAATGCGATCGAGACGGGGATCACCGGCCGCCTTTGGGCCCACACCCTCTCGACCGCCGAGTACAACTATCACGGTACCCGCTCGACGTCGGTGGATAACACCACCACGCTCGATGCCGGCGATACCATCCTTACCCAGAATGACATGGACGGCGCGTCTCGCCTGTGCCTGTCCTGCCATGACGGGACTGTCGCCCTCGACAGTTTCATGGGCAAGGACCAGAGCCGCGTCACCGGTGGCACCATCGGCACCGCCGGCCACGGCTCACCTACCGCAAACCTCGGCACTGACCTGAGCAACGACCACCCGGTCGGCTTCCGCGCTCAGTACAAGGAGAACACGCAGCACGGCGGCCACTATGGCTATGCCCCGTTCGCCAGCGTGCAGGCCAAGTTCCGCAAATTCGCCTGGTCGACCACGCCGGTTCCCGCCGGCTCCAAGGACCAGGACGGAAATGACATCACCTACACGAACTGGCCTTCGATCTCCTGCGTGACCTGCCATGACGTACACAATGGCACGTTGCCCGATGAGCCGGGACTTCTGCGGGTAACCAACACCGGCAGCGAGATCTGCTTGAGCTGCCACCACAAGTAACGAGCACATCGACGGCTGCCCCGCTTCCGCGCGTTTGCCCGATGCGGCAGGGGAGAGGACCGAATCGATGTTGAAATGAGGTGACTGTGCTAATGGCAAGCAGAAGCTTTGTGAGATTCGCCGCCGTGGCGCTTTGTGCGATGGTGCTCGGGGGATGTGTCAGTACGCCGACGCAGGCGCCGGCGGAGAAGCGCACTTACTCGTTCTGGCCGCCCGCGCCCGATGAACCGCGCATCCAGTTCCTCGTCTCCTACAACAGGTCTACCGATGTAAGTCCGCCGCGCAGCAGCCTGGATGAGACGATCTTCGGCTCTCAGGCGGCCGAGGCCTATCCCATCAACAAGCCTTACGGCGTGCGCTTCTGGAACGGGAGAATCTACGTTTGCGATGTCCGCGGCACCGGCATCGTCGTGCTGGATCTCCCAAAGCAGCAGGCCCGCCTGATGGGCGCCACCGGGTCGTCGGCCATCCGCAAGGCCGTCGATCTTGCCATCGCCCCCGATGGGACCAAGTACGTCGTCGATTCAGCGCAGAGCCAGATCTCCGTCTTCTCCCCTGAGGAGCGATACGTAAAGAGCCTGCGGCTTACCGACACCAACCCGGTGGCCATCGCGCTTTACCAGGATCGGCTATACGTCTCCGACCTGAAGAATGCCCACGTGAAGGTACTCGACCGTGAGACTGGCGAGCTGCTGCACACCATCGGCGAGCGCGGCGGCGAGGATGGGCAGTTCATCGGGCCACTGGGGGTGGCGGTTGATCGCCAGGGCAACATCTATGTCTCGGATTTCATCAAGGCGAGGGTGCAGAAGTTTGCTCCCGATGGCACTTTCCTGCTCGGATTCGGGCAGACTGGCAATCGCCCGGGCCAGTTCGTTCGTCCCAAGCACCTGGCGATCGGCAGCGACGACCACATTCATGTAGTTGATGCTGCGTTCAACAACGTGCAGGTGTTTGATTCCGAGGGAAGGGTGGTTGGCTTCTACGGCGGGCTGGGTTCCTTCCCCGGGGCGATGGACCTGCCGGCCGGGCTGGAGATCTCAGAGAAGAACCTCGAGATTTTCGCCAGGTACATCCACCCGGCTTTCCAGGCGGAACGGTTGATATTCGTGGCCAACCAGTTCGGCGACCAGAAGGTTTCAGTCTATGCGATGGGGCGGTTGAAGCCCGGTTACACCGTGGCCGACACCTCGGCCGACAGCGCCAATACCAGCGGGTCGATCACCATCTCGGATGCCCCGAGAGCGAGCGATTCTACGGCCGGTCCGACGACCAGGCCGGCAAACTGAGGAAAGACGCACCGGCAAATGCGCGGAATACGGCATAGCGCTGCGAGAGGGTGGCTGACCGGGATTGTCCTTGTCTTGGGGGCAATGCTGGCCGGCTGCGGCACGCCCGAGCAGCGCTACAAGATCCTGAGCTTCTTCTTCGATGGCGTGCCTGACCCATCGCAGACGACCCAGAAGAAGCAACTGGTGAGCAGCAGCGGCCGGCCGGTCTACATCCATGCCCCGTACGCCGAGAACCAGTGCGACGCCTGCCACCTGAACACCCGCGACATCTTCGCTCGCGCGCGCGTGAAGCCGGATGCGTGCATCTCATGCCATGCGGATGTGGCCGCGTCATACCCCGTGATGCACGGGCCGGTGGCAGCGAAGGAGTGCCTGCAGTGTCACCAGCCGCACCAGGCGTCGGAGGTGCACCTGCTGAAGTATTCATCCCCCAGGATCTGCGTGCAGTGTCACGAGACGGAACTGCTCAGCACGCGCGTGCCAGAGCACTCGGAACAGAACAGTGGTTGCCTGACTTGCCACTCGGGGCATGGCGGGGAGGACCGGAATTTCCTGCTGAAAATCGCGGATGATTCCATGGCGGCTCCGGCCGAAGGAAGTGAAGTAGTTCAGTGAGGCTGTTGCGCGGGCGAGACGTGGTGAGACTGATGCAGGCATGCATGGCGGTGGCCATCGCGGCCGAGTTCTCGCTTGCGCAGACCACCCGCGCCGACGACGGTGAGCCGATCATCCTGACCCGCGAACTGCCCCGCAGCGGGCTGCGTATAAACCCGGGACTGCTCTCGCTGGAGATGGTGTCGCTGTATCACCACAATCGCACCGACAATCACCAGGATAATGGCCGGGTCGAGACCACCGACTTCGTGCTCGGCCAGACGCTCAACTACGACACCACCGGCTATTACCTGCACCCCAACTACCTGTCTCTGGAGATGTCGTTCTCCGGAGGGGCCGAGGAACGCTTCTCCGACACCAATGGCCAGGACTCAACCACCGTCGGCCCGCTGTATCGCTGGGACGTGAGCGCGACATACCTGCGCACCGGCGAATGGCCGCTGACCGTCTTCAGCCGGCGCGATCAGAATTGGATCTTTCGCGACTTCGGGGCGGCTATCGAGGCACAGACCACCGAGACGGGGCTTAGCCTGAATCATCGCATCGGCAAATTCGACAATACCCTGTCAATCTCGCATATCGAGTCGAGCCAGGATGGACCGGAGCCGGAGGATGACCTCAGGTACACGCAGGATCGCATCTCCTGGTCGGCGTTTGCGCTGTTGTCGCAGAGCCAGACGCTGGAGATGGCGTACAACTACTCGCGCATCGACGAGACCAACGGAGTCGATTTCGAGTACCAGCAGCAGGATGCCTCGGCCACGCATCGCGCCAACTTCGGCGAGCGTGGCGGCAGCCGGCTTACTTCGTCGGTCCGCTGGTCGGAGTACAGCGGCACCTCGGACGTGAATCGCTTCCGCTGGTCCGAGTCGCTGATGCTGCGGCACTCGCGCAAGTTCCGCACCCGCTACAACTACAGCTTCGAGCGGCTGAACTTGCGCGATTACACCACCGACACCCATCGCGCCAGCACCGGGTTCTCCCACAGCCTATACCAGAGTCTGACCACCGATGCGGACATCGGCATCATGCGCACCGATGATTCCGAGGGCTACCAAACCACCGAGACATTTGCCGACATCGACTGGCAATACCGCAAGCGCGTCCCCATGGGCAGGCTGGGTGCGAACCTCAACCTGGGCTGGAGCCGCGCCGAGAGTGAAGGCAGCGGCGAGATCCAGGTGATCGACATGGTCAGCTCCTTCACCGATCCTCTCCCGATCGTGCTGCCCTCGAACACCTCGCCCAGCAGCATCGTGCTGACCGATCCATCGGGCCTGCTGTACCTGCCCGGTGTCGACTATACGGTGGAGGATTTCGGCGACCGCGTCGAGCTGCACCGGGTGATCGGCGGGCGGATCGGCTCGGGGCAGTCGGTGCTGATCGACTACACGCAGGATTCGCTGCCCGCCAATGTGATCGAGACGCGGCGGCTCGGGTCAGGCCTGCGCTATGACTTTGATCGTGGGCCCCTGGATGGACTTGGCCTGTTCGTCCGCTACAGCCTCCAGCGGCAGGAGATTGATTCGCCCGACCCGGGACGGGTACCGTTCAATGAGTATGACGACTATGTCTATGGCGCTGATTACCGCTTCCTGAAGGAGTTCACTGTTGGCGCCGAGCACCAGGAGCATGACAGCACCGTATACCCGTACAATGCCGATCGCGTGTACTTCCGCTGGATACGCAACGCGGCCGAGACTACCTGGTCGGTGAATGGAACGTATACACGCATCGAGCTTATCGATGATGACAACGTGCTTGGGCTGTACACGATCTCGGCGCGTGTCGACCATCGATTCAGCACCCGCCTCAGCGGCAGCGCCCTGGTGATGTGGCGAGATGAAAGCAATCGGCGTTACGGCGACAACACTGGGTTTGAGGAGCAGCTGGAGTTGCGCTGGAACTATCGCCAGGTCGATCTTTACCTGCAGGCGCGGGCGGCACAGTTCCGCGGCGATGCGCAGGACACGAACTTTGAGTTCATTCGAATGGGGATTCGCAGGTACTTCTGATGTGAGCGAACGACGATGCGACACGACACGGACACAATGCGACTGAAGCGGCAAGGCAAGAGACGCCTGCTTGGCGCCTGCGCGATGATCCTGCTGTTGTCGCTGGCCGCCCTGTCGGTCAGTTGCGTGCGCTCGGCCGGGGTGGTATTCCCGCGCCTGGAGAACCCGATCGTCTGGCCGCCTCCGCCGGAGCGTACCCGCATCGAATGGGTGGGGGAGCTGGTCACTAGCGATGACCTCAAGCCCGGGGTGGGGCTTGGGCAGGCGATCAACCGCGCCATCTTCGGCAAGAAGGAAGCCTACTCGATGCTCTCGCCGTACGCGGTCTGCACCGATGGGCAGGACCGCATCTTCGTGGCCGACGCCCAGGGGCAGTTCGTGCATGTATTCGACCTGGACACGCGCAAGTACGCCCGCTGGAGCCCGCCCAGGCCACAGCTCATTGCCCAGCCGGTGGGAATAGCATACGACCCTGCCGGGCGCGTGCTGGTGTCAGACTCGGTTGGTGCGTGCATCCACGTGTTCGCCAGTGATGGCAGGTACCAGGGGACGTTCGGCAGCGGCGAGCTGCGCCGGCCGGCCGGCATGGCCTATGACGCAGTCACCCGCCGGCTGCTGGTCGTCGATACCGGCGCTCATCAGCTCGCGGTCTTCTCGCTGGATGGCGAACTGCTCACCCGAATCGGAGAGCGTGGCACCGAGCCGGGCCAGTTCAACTATCCCACCAACGTCGTGGTCGACAGCAAGGGGCGCGTGTATGTCTCTGACTCGCTCAACTTCCGTGTGCAGCAGTTTGACGCGACGTTCCGCCCGGCGCTGGTGATCGGCAAGCAGGGGACCGTTCCCGGGACATTCGCGCAGCCGAAGGGAATCGCCATCGACTCGGAGGATCACCTGTACGTCGTCGATGCCCAGTTCGAGGCGGTGCAGATATTCGATGAACAGGGGACGTTGCTGCTGACCTTCGGCCAGGAGGGGCGCGGGCCGGGGCAGTTCTGGCTGCCGGCCGGCATCTTCATCGATCCACACGACCGCATCTGGGTCGCCGACACGTACAACCGTCGGTTGCAGGTGTTCGACTATCTACCGGAGAACAAGCAATGAGATGGACATCTCTGGTGATATGTGTGCTCATGGGGCAGCTCCTGCTGGCGCAGCAGAGCATCGTCGACTCGGTGCACAATCTCTCGGCCGCCGGCCCGGGCAGCGTGCGCGCCACCTCCGAGCAGCAGGTCTGCATCTTCTGCCACACCCCGCACAATGCCACGCCGGTCCAGCCGCTGTGGAATCGTCAGCTGCCCGCCGCCGCGTACAAGGTCTATTCATCCAACTCGCTCAAGGCCAGCCCGGGGCAGCCAACGGGCAACTCCAAGCTCTGCCTGTCATGCCATGACGGCACGATCGCGCTGGGCAACGTGGTATCGCGCCACCAGCCGATCATGATGGCCGGCGGTATCACCACGCTTCCCCCGGGGAAGTCCAACCTCGGTACCGACCTTTCGGACGATCACCCCATCAGCTTCCGCTATGACAGCGCCCTGGTGTCGAAGAATCCCAAGCTCAAGAGCCCGGCCGCGCTGCATTCCTCCGTCCGTCTCGACCACAACCAGGAGCTGCAGTGCACCACCTGCCATGACGCCCATGACAACCAGTTTGGCAAGTTCCTTG
>JAKORQ010000076.1 GCA_029777755.1 Planctomycetota bacterium | reverse complement strand
AACAACACCCGGGCCCTTATCGAGGCGATCTGGTCATCGCTGCGCGGCGAGGAAAGCGAGTTTGTCCGCACGCCCAAGTACGGCGTGGTGGGCAATGGTCCAACGAAGGGCTGGCGGCGCGAGGGCGTCTTCGCCGCGAAGCGGCTCTGGCAGCCGCTGGTGGAGATCGCCTTCGGTGTATACACGACCTTCTGCCTCTACAAAGCGATCTTGGCATATGTGCAGTGGCCTGATGAGGTGGGCATCAGCGGGCTGGCGGGGATTCCATTCCTGATCATCTTCGCCTGCGGCTACTTTTATGTTGGTTTCGGCACTCTGTACGCGATGTGGAAGATGAACCAGCACAAGCAGCAGGCAGAAACCTCAGCCGAGGCCACCGTTACCACCAGTGCCGCCTGACGGTCGACCCGGCCATTACAGCCATCTCATCCGCCAGAATACCACCAGCAGGGCTATCGGCACGCCGAACATGATCAGCGTCATGATCACCAGGCCTGCTTTGCCGTAGAGGTAGGGGGATGTCTCCACGAAGTTCATCCCGAAGAAGCTGGTGACCACCGTCATGGGAAGGGCGATGACGCTGATGATGGTCAGCGTCTTCATGATCTGGTTCAGGTGGTTGTTGATGCTGCTCATGTAGATATCGCGGATACCCATGACCATGTCGCGATACAGCTCGATCATTTCGACAGCCCGCACCAGGTGGTCCAGCACGTCACGCAGGTAGATCCTGGCCGTCTCGCGGATGAAAGGTACTTCGCCGCGGGTGAGCTGCGCCAATACGTCGCGCTGCGGGCTGATGCTGCGGCGGAGATTGAGCAAGTCCTTTTTCTTCGCGGAGATCTCGGTGAGCAGGCCTGGCCGCGGATCGTTGGTGGCCGCCTCCTCCAGTTCCTCCAGTGCCTCCTGGAAGTAGTCGAGGATTGGCGTGTAGTTGTCCACCAGGTGATCGAGGATGGAGTGCAGCAGCATGTCGATGCCGTTTTCCAGCACCACGCGGGCATCCATCTTGGCGCGCATCTGGAGATAGTCGATCGACCGCACCGGCTCATCGTGGATGGTTATGAGGTAGTTCTGCGACACGAACATGTCCAGCTCGTTGGTGCGCAGGTTCTCCTTGAAGTGGCTCAGGTCCGGGCCGTGGATGACCATGTAGAAGTAGCCATGCCGGTTGGCGTCGCCGATGTGGTTGTAGCTCTCGATCTTGGGCCGCTGGGAGTAGACCATGGTGTCCTCGATGGCCAGCGGATGGAAGCCGAAGACATCGTCGAGGATGGCGTATTCCTCGTCGGTGGGTTTGGCGATATCGAGCCAGAAGACGGCCTTGGGATCGCGCAGTGCCTCGACCAGCGCGGCGTTGTCGGTGCGGGTGGATACCCGACCATCTCCATACCTGATGAATGCCGTCAGCATTTGCATACTCTACCGGAGTCCTGCACTTTCGGGCAAATGCCGGCTACGAATGGCGCAGTGGGGGCCTTGCCTCAAGGTCCCTGGGCAGGCGGGGGCTGGAGTACCGGAGAGCTGCCGCGTCATGTGGTGTCTGGGGGATGTTTGCTCTAGTGATAAAGAGGCTCGCGGGGCAGGAGCCCTACTTTGCGTATTATGAAGAGGCTCTCGTGGCGAGGGCGCTGCTTGTTGACCGGTAGTACCATTGCGTGTTGGTCGACTGCCGACGTGTTTGGGACGTTCGATGCCCCGGTCGGTGTGCGAAATGTAAGGGAAGGTGACGTGTCGATAGAGATGGACCAGTCAGGCCGCCTTGCGGTGGAAGACGAGGCGTATCAGCAGGAGCTAGTGTCCCGGCCTGGAAGGCTGCCCCTGCGCGCGGTGGCCGCCTGGGCGCTGGCGCTCTGGCTGGTGCTGATCCCCATCCGCGGCCACGCGATGGGCTATGGCTGGTACTGGCTGAGCAGTCCCCAGAAGCATGCCTGGATGGTGATCGCCGGCTCCTATCTTGACCTGCTGTATGTCATGGGGCTGGCGACTGCGTGCCTGGCGCTGCTGTGGGCCTGCCAGAGGCGCTGGGTGCGGGCACTCATCGGCGGGTGCTACGTCCTGATGAGCGTGCTTTCGCTGCTGTGGGCGATGGTGAACGTGCCCATCGTGAAGATGCTCGGACAGCCGCTGAACTGGCCGTGGCTGTACAACTCCGGTTTTCTCAATGGCTTGGATGCATTTGAAGCCGTGCTGGCCGCGGTGTCGGCCGAGGTGTTCTGCTTTGCGGGCGCGGCGCTTGCGACGTTTGGCGCACTGGGGCTGTTCATCTCGTGGGCGCTCAAGCGGCTCTCCGCCCGGCCCCGCTGGAGGCGATACCTGAAGTGGTGCGGGCTGGCGACGGTGGGATGCTACCTTCCCCTGGCATGGTGGACGGTCGGCGATTTCTACTCCCCCATGCTGCGAAATCCGGTGGTGGCGTTTGCCGATTCGCTGCTCAATCGGAATCGTCCGCTGATCTTCAGCATGGCCACCGACGTCGGCCACGACGACTTCCTGCCCGTGGGGCAACGCCAGGACCCGCCGCTGCCGCCAGTCACGACTGAACGGGGCGCGGTGAAGAACGTGCTGCTGATCGTGCTGGAGTCGGTGGCAGCGCAGTATCTACCGGTGTATGGGTCGCCGTACGCGGTGACGCCGGAACTGGACCAGTGGCGCAGGCACACGCGCATCTTCGCCAGCATTTACGCCAATGCGCCCAATACCAATAAAACCATGTTCTCGCTGCTCTGCTCGCGATACCCGACGCCCAGCTATCTGCTGGAGACGCAGGAGCACGCGGATGCCCGGATATCCAGCCTCAGCGCCATCCTCAGCCAGCGTGGCTACCGCACCGGGATGTTTTATGCGGCCGACCTGCGTTTCGGGAATGCCGAGGGGTTTCTCGAGAACCGGAAGTTTGATGCGGTGAACGACTATCGCACCATGGGGGACGGCAAGCCGACCTGTCCCAGCGCGGAGCCGATGCCGTTCCTCGACGCGACCGACGATCAACAGCTGGGCGAGGCAACACTCGCCTGGATTAGGAGCACCGCGGAAGAGGGCCGGCCGTTCTTCGCCATCATGTGGACGGGGCAGACGCACTATCCCTACTTCAACATGGAGCCAGCGCAGCCGTTCGAGGGCGTCGGCGAGATGCAGAACCGATACCTCAATGCCATCCGCGAAAGCGATGCGGTGATCGGCAAGATCCTGCGCGAACTTCAGGAGATGGGCATGCTGGACTCGACGCTGGTCGTGCTGGTGGGAGACCACGGGCAGGCGTTTGGCCAGCACGGCCAGTATGGCCACGGCAGCCGAATCTACGAGGAGAACGTGCGCGTGCCGCTGTTGATGATCCAGCCGCGGCTGTTCAGCGGAGAGATGGACCAGACCGTAGGCAGCATGGTTGATGTGGCGCCGACGATCCTGCATATCCTGGGGCTGGATCTGCCGGCCGACTGGCAGGGGCGCAGTCTTCTGGCAGGCAACAGGAGCCAGCGAACCTACTTCTTGGCGCCCTGGTCGGGGGCTTGGTTTGGTTACCGCGAAGGCAGCCGCAAGTACATCTATCTGGCGGAGGAGGATCGCTGCGAGGTGTACGACCTGGCGAGTGACGCGGAGGAGAAGAATGACCTGGCGCCTACGCTCTTGCCCGAGGAACTGGAGCAGGCCAAGAAGCGAATGGCCGCTTGGGTGCAATACCAGGAGGCCATGTTCGAGCAGATGGAGTAAGTCATGTGATCGGTCGGCTGCCAGTGGGGGGGGGAGATTCCTGCCTGACAGACGGCCGGCAAACGGGGGGGTGGCGTTTTGAGACAGTTTTGTCCGGTGTTAGAATCCCCGGCCTATGGACGTAATTGCGATCGCGACCGGCCAGGCCGCAGTACCAGAATACTTCAACTTTGTCACAGACGGCCTGGGAAAGTGGGCGCGGCTCAGGCCTGAGTCGCCGGCGCTATGGTGGGTGTCGGAGGATGGCCGAGAACTGCGCTTCACTTACGCGATGCTGGCTCGCCAGGCGGCCAAGTCGGCGGCGTTCTTCAGCGACCTGGGGATCGGCAAGGGCGATCACGTGATGGTGATCACGCAGCGCATCCCGCAATGGTGGATCGCGGTGCTGGGGCTGATCCGGCTGGGCGCGGTTCCGATTCCGGGGACGCCACTCCTGACGGCCGCAGACGTATCCGGCCGGCTGCGTGTCTCCGGGGCCAAGGCGATCATCACTGACCTTGATTGCATGGACAAGGTCGTCGACTTCGAGGGCATCCGCATCCTTGCCGGAGCCAATCGGCCGGGGTGGGTGGACTTCGACCACGGCGTGGAGCAGGCGCGTGATGACATGCCGCCGGAACGCACGCGCAGCGACGACAAGGCAATCATCTACTTCACCAGCGGAACCACCGGCGATGCCAAGATGGTGCTGCACACTCAGGCCAGCTACGGTATCGCCCATGCCATCACCGGTGGACACTGGCTTGATCTGCGGCCTGATGATGTCATCTGGGCGCTGGCCGACACCGGTTGGGGCAAGACAGCCTGGTCGAATATGTTTGGCCCGATGCTGATGGGAGCGTGCGTATTCGTTCTCGACATGCGCGGCAAGTTCGATCCCGGGACCGTGCTGCGCCACCTGGGGGAGTATCCCATCTCGGTGTTCTGTGCTCCGGCGACGGCGCTGCGGCTGCTGGTGCGAAAGGAGCTTCAGCCGTTCAAGACGTTGCGGCACTGCGTGTCGGCCGGCGAGGCGCTTAATGTCCCGGTCTATGAGGCGTGGATGAACGGCACGGGACTGCGCATCTACGAGGGGTACGGCCAGACGGAGACGGTCTGCTGCGTGGCAAATCTGCGGAACAGAAATGAAGAGATTCGGCCAGGCTCCATGGGCAAGCCTACGCCCGGTTACGATGTGCGCATCGTGGACAATCTCGGCCGGCCGCTGCCACCGAATACGGAGGGGAACATCGCGATCGCCGTTTCGCCGAGGCGACCAGTGGGGCTGTTCAAGGAGTACATGAACAGCCCGCAGGAAACGGCCGACCGCTTCATCAACGGATACTATCTCACCGGCGATACCGGCCGCTGCGATGCGGAAGGCTATCTCTGGTTCTGCGGTCGCTCGGATGATGTGATCAATTCATCGAGCTATCGCATCGGACCCACCGAGGTGGAGGATGCGCTGCTGACGCACCCGGCCGTGCTTGAGTGTGCGGCGATTGGCGTTCCCGATGAACTGCGCGGCGAGGTGGTAAAGGCCTTCATAGTCTTGCGGCAGGGATACCATCCAGACGACCACCTGAAGAAGGACATCCAGAGCCACTGCAAGAAGGTGACCGCCCCATACAAGTACCCGCGACAGATCGAGTTCATCCCCGCACTGCCCAAGACGATCAGCGGCAAGACACGCAGGGTGGCGCTGCGCCAACTGGAGATGGAACGCCGGGCCGGGGGGAAGTGAGCCTGCCTGAGCGTGATTCACCACAAGAGACACTGAGCACAGAGATGGCGGGTCTTGCTTGTCGCTCCTCTGTGTCTCTGTGACTCCGTGCTTATTTTCAAGGTAATCTGCCCCACGAACTCTCCACGGCGGGAGGTCGGGAGTTTCATATATTTGCTGCTGGTTCGACTTGGGAATCTGGCGATGCTATAGTGTTCCCGACATTTCGGCGGAATCAGGAAGGCGGGAGGTGTCTGCGCGGGCACCTCTACAAATTGACCCTTTAGGAGTTCGACAACAATGGACGTAGCTGTCATTGGCTGCGGGTATGTCGGTTTGGTCACCGCCACCTGTCTCGCAAGCATCGGTCACACAGTACGCGGCGTTGAAAAAGACCAGCGCAAGCTGGCAAAGCTGAGGGAGGGACACTGCCCGATATTTGAACCGGGGCTGGCCAGCCTCATGCAGGAGCAGATCGCCGCTGGCAATCTCAGCTTCGGCGACTCGGTGAGAGAGGCCATCCAGGAGGCGGAAGTGGTCTTCCTGGCCGTGGGCACTCCGCCGAAGCCGGATGGGACTGTCGACATGAGTTTCCTTGAGGCGGCCGGGCGGGAAGTGTGTGATGCCCTTGCCGATGCGCCGCCGGATTACCTGATCACCATCGTCATCAAGTCGACAGTACCGGCCGGCACGAATCGCAAGCTTTACTACTACCTGCGGCAGCACTCTACTATTGAGTTCCAGGTGGTTTCCAATCCCGAGTTCCTGAAGGAAGGCTCGGCCGTCAACGATTTCCTCGAGCCGGATCGCATCGTCATCGGCGGTGAAAGCCCCGAGGCGTTTCGCGTCATGCGGCGGCTGTATGATCCGCTGATCACCAGCGAAGATGTGTTCCTCACCATGAACTGGGAGTCGGCCGAGCTGACCAAGTACGCGGCCAACGCCATGCTCGCCGCCCGTATCTCCTTCATGAACGAGATGTCGATACTTTGCGATGCCTACGGTGCTGATATCGAGGATATCCGCAAGGGGATCGGCTCGGATAGCCGCATCGGACCGGCATTCCTGCGGGCTGGCGTGGGGTTTGGCGGATCCTGCTTCCCCAAGGACGTCGCGGCGCTGCAGCATATCTCGGCTTCGGTGGGGCATGAGAACTTATTCGTGGGTGCCATCCAGAGGATCAACGGCGAGCAGAAGCGTCGCTTCGTGGAGAGGATCAGCGCCAAGCTCGGCCGGCCGCTGAAGGATGCGACAATCGCGGTCTGGGGGCTTGCGTTCAAGGCTGACACGGACGACATTCGCGAATCCCCGGCGATCGACGTGATCCGATATCTGCTTGAGGGAGAGGCCCGCGTTCGCGCCCATGACTACAAGGCCATGGAGAACATGAAGCAGATCTTCGGGGACCAGGTGGAATGGGTGAATGACCCGGTAGCGTGCGCGGCCGGCGCTGATGCAGTGGCGGTCCTGACGGATTGGCCACAGTACAACACGCTGCCATTTCGCAAGGTCTCCGCTACCATGAATCAGCCGGTGATATTTGATGGGCGCAACTGCCTGCAGCGAGATGTGATGCGCGAGAACGGATTCCAGTACTATCCGATTGGCCGGCCGGCACTGGAGAGTCCGCTGCGTCTGCGCAACGGTTACCGCGTGGCGGCCGCGGAAAAGTGATTCAATGACGAGCTTCTTCGACTTCCAGAGAGAACTTGGCGACATGCGACGCCCGCGTCGCGCCGCAGACTCGACCAGCCAGGGCGACGCACTGACGGTCACGCAACTGACGGCGCAGATTGATCGCGCGCTGAAGAATGCCTTCGCGGCCCCGGTGCTGGTGAAGGGTGAGGTGAGCAACTACAAGCTGCACAACGGCTCGGGGCATGCTTACTTCACGTTGAAGGATGCCGGAGCGTGCATCAACTGCGTGATGTTCAAGAGCGACTTTGCACGCGTGAAGTTCGATCCCGAGGATGGCATGGAGCTGCTGGTCACCGGGCGGGTGGCCGTGTACGCACAGCGCGGAACGTATCAGCTCTATGTCACGCGGATGGAGCCGCTGGGGCAGGGCGCACTGGAGTTGGCATTTCGCCAGCTCTGCGAGAAGCTGGAAAAGGAGGGGCTGTTCGCCCCGGAGCGCAAGAAGCCGATCCCGCTGTATCCGCTGCGCATCGCGCTGGTCACCAGTCGCCAGACGGCTGCAATCCAGGACATGCTCAAGGTGCTGCGGCGCTATCCGTTCCTTGAACTTTTCCTGTACCACGTGGCGGTGCAGGGCGAGGGGGCGGCGGTGCAGATTGCCAATGCGCTGCGCTCGATCTCAGAAGGTGCGGAGAAGATCGGCGGCATCGATGTCATCCTGCTGGCCCGCGGCGGCGGATCGCTGGAGGATCTCTGGCCGTTCAATGAAGAGGTAGTGGCGCGGGCCGTCGCCGCGTCGAGGATCCCGATCATCACCGGGATTGGCCATGAGATCGACGTGAGCGTGGCCGACCTGGTGGCGGACTATCACGCCCACACGCCCACGGAGGCGGCGCAGGTGGCGGTATCGCGCTGGCGCAGCGCTGAGGATGACATCGCCGTATTTGCCTCGCGCTTGCGCAGCAGTTGCCGCGGCAGGCTGGATAGCTCCCGCGAGCGACTGGCTGGTGTGATGCGACACGAGTTTTTCCGTCGGCCGACCGAACGAATCGAGCAGATTCGGCAGCGCATGGACGATCTGCAGCAGCAGCTCGAATCGGGCGTGCGGCATCTGATCTCGGCGCGCTCGCACCGCGTGCATGAGCTGGCGCTGAAACTGGCGGAGCATTCTCCGCGGCACCAGATTGCTGCCAGGAGGGAGCGATTGGCCGGCCTGCAGCTTCGCCTGCAGCGCCACCATCCTGCCCAGGCGATAAAGCTAAAGGAGCTGGAACTGGCGGCCATCCAGGTGCGTCTGCGGGCTTCCGGGCGAAACATGCTGCGCTCGCTCAATGAAAGGGTCGACGCTATAGCGCGTCATCTCAACGCCATCGGGCCGACGCAGGTGCTGGCCCGCGGATACTCGATCACCACGGTGAAGAAAGGCGGCGCAATCGTGCGCTCAAAGTCGCAGATCAGGGGCGGCATGCGGCTGATCACCCGCCTGGCTGATGGCGAGATCGAGTCTGTGGCGGAGGATCCCAACCA
Organism: Planctomycetota bacterium; assembly: GCA_029777755.1. Lineage (GTDB taxonomy): Bacteria > Planctomycetota > Phycisphaerae > Tepidisphaerales > Tepidisphaeraceae > CAIQIQ01. Next base: position 1,582 of record JAKORQ010000076.1, on the reverse strand, counting down.
GCCGACACTGTTCGAGTAGGATGGCAAGGCAGGGCACGGCTGGGATGTTGGATCAGGCATATGTGTCACAACGCCGGCGGGCTGGTCGCGATTTTCCCGTTGACTTCAGGCACCCGCGCGCTATTTTATTCCCCGTGAGCTTCAGCAACGCTCAGTACGGCTTCTTCTGGTTTACCGGCTATTTCTATCCGGCAGAGGGATCCTGCGTTCTGAGCTCATGATGAAATAGTCATATATAGACGAAACACCAGAAGCCTCAGGACGCGGGTCCTGGGGCTTCTTTCGTTTCCAGGAGAATCAAATCATGCATCGGTATTGGCGATACGTGTTCTTTGGCAATGAGCAGTGCTCGGGAGGTCGGTCATGGTAGTGGTTATGCGGGCGGGCGCAACGCCCGACCAGATTGAACACGTTGTGTCGATGGTGAAAGACATGGGGCTGAAGGAACAGGTTATCGTCGGTACTGAGCGTACCGTCGTTGCGGTCATAGGGGACGATCGTCAGAAAGACAGCAGCGTCTTCGAGATGGTCGAGGGTGTGGAGAGGGTGGTTCCCATCCTCGCCCCCTACAAGATGGCCTCCAGCGAAGTGAAGAAGTCGCGCACGATCATCCCATTGCTCGCCGGGAGCGACGCCCGTATCGGTGGACGAAAGGTGGGCGTGATCGCCGGCCCCTGCTCGGTGGAGAGCAGGGAGCAGATCAAGGAGATCGCCCACGCGGTGAAGGAAGCGGGAGCGATCGGCCTGCGCGGCGGCGCTTACAAGCCGCGCACCAGTCCCTATGCCTTCCAGGGCACCGGCGAGAACGGGCTGAAGTGGCTGGCCGAGGCACGCGAGGAGACGGGACTTGTCGTCGTCACTGAGGTGATGGCGACGGAACAGATCCCGGCCGTCTCCGAGTATGCCGATGTGCTGCAAGTAGGCGCGCGCAACATGCAGAACTTCAACCTGCTGATGGCACTGGGCAACCAACCCAAGCCCGTGCTGCTGAAACGCGGGCTGTCGGCCACTCTGGAGGAATTCCTCCTGGCGGCCGAGTACCTCATGAAAAATGGCAACACGCAGGTCATCCTCTGCGAACGCGGCATCCGCACCTACGAGGAATACGTGCGCAACACACTCCCGCTGGCGAGCGTGCCTGAACTGCACCGCCTGAGCCATCTGCCGGTGGTGGTGGACCCCAGCCATGGCACCGGCAAGAGCCACCTGGTGCAGGACATGTGCCGGGCGGCGGTGGCGGCCGGCGCGGATGGATGGATCGTCGAGGTTCACAACGACCCGGCCAGGGCATGGACGGACGGCGCCCAGTCGATTACGCCCGACCAGTTCGCCGAGATGATGAAGAGCATCAAGCGCATCGCCCAGGCGATCGACCGCGATGCCTGAACAAGCAATCGAGCTCGCGGGGCCGGCATGTGCGCATGTCGGTCCCGTGCGCTCTTGCCTTGCCTCAAGCCCCTGCGGCTGACATCAACTCATCAAGCCGGTGGAGCGCAACACTTTGCCCAGCTCATCCTCGCTGGGCTCGACGAGTATCTCGCCGAGCACATCGACGGTGGGCGTTACGTGTTTGCCGTTGTTT
>JAKORQ010000075.1 GCA_029777755.1 Planctomycetota bacterium | reverse complement strand
GCACCAGCAGGCCGGCGATCGGGTTTGCTCCTTCATCATCGTCGCTTCGCCCGCCGCCGAACATGAATAGGTATCCCAGCATGCTGATGGCGCCGCCTATGGTCGCTGCCACCGACTGGATCAGGATGTCGCGATGCCTCACATGCGCCAGCTCATGGGCCATCACGCCGGCAATCTCGTTGCGATCCAGCATCTGGAGCAGCCCGGCAGTGGCGCAGACAGCGGCATTGTTGGGATTGCGCCCGGTGGCAAAGGCGTTGGGCGCGGCCGCCGGCGAGACATATACCCTTGGCATGGGCATATTCGCGCGCCGGGCCAGGTCGGCCACGATCTGGTAAAGCTCATGGTCAGGTCCAACTTCCTGTGCACGCATGGACATCAGAGCGATCTTGTCGCTGAAGAAGAATGCCACGAAGTTAGTGATCCCCGCCATGATCAGGGCAATGTAAAGTCCGTCCCGTCCAAACATTGACCCGATCCACAGGATCAACGCCGTGAGCAGCCCCAGCAACAGGGCGGTTTTCATGTTGTTGTAGAACTTACTCATCCTTGCAAAGCTCCTGCTATCGCGCTGGAGTCATCCCGCGCTACTGCCTATCCAAACTTACAAAATCCGGACCAGTTCGCGGGTTGCAGCTTCATGAGGAATAACTCACATGCAAAACCGGTAATTCCCCGCGGAGAAAGTATTTCAGAATTGTCAGCGGCAGCGATGCCTGCCTGCCAAAACAGGCGCAACCGACGCCGCTACGCTGCCAGGACGTGCAACCACCCGTCATGGCTTTATAATTCGTTAGCGAGGTGGTGCTTATGCGTTGGATGATCGTTACAGCGGGGCTGTTCACGTGCGGATTGCTCTCCGCCGCCGAGCCTTTGCGGGCCGACGAGGTCGATCCAACGATTCCTCCCGCTGCGCAAGTGGCGCAACCTCCCGACACGCCTGTTTCACGAGCTGCATCAACTATCCAGGTGAATCCCTTTGAAGTTACTGGCGGCAAACTCCCCGACTGGCTGGGTAGAAGCTTCCAGCGATCCCTCCAGAGTGAATTGGAAGGCCTGGCAGGAGTGAGGCCCATCCCAGCTGATGCCAGCACGCAGCCGGCGCAGGCCGACTATGTGCTCAATGGGCGCTGCGTGGGGGATGACCTCAAGCTTGAGGTCAGCGTGGCGGTCGTGCATCAGCCATCGGAGACTGTCATTCACAACGTAAAGGTCACGGGGCAGCCGACAGATCTACTCCAGATCAAGACAGCGCTGGTAGAGCAGGTGAGGATGTTGTTTGAATCGCAGGCAAGCACTCCCGCACCGCCTCTGGCTCCCAGGGCTGCTGCGAACGCTCCATCCCCGGCGGTTAGTCAACAGCAGCCGGTCGCTGGCGCGCAGTACGCGGGATCCGATCTTGAGTGGGCGCTGGAGAATCCCGATCGCTTCTCTGAGGAACTTAATGAGTATCGTCGTCGCTCCAATCGCGATTCCTCGCGCTGGTATCCCGCCTATGGCGTGTATGGCTGGGGATATCCCTATATCATCATTCCCGGCCCGATTCAGCGCCAGCATCGTCACGGCGGCCCAGGCATCCAGATCCGCGGCCAGTACCGCAGCGACAAGTGGGACATCCAATTCAGCAACTGAGCGATCTCCTCGACCAAGTCGAACTGCTGCCAGTGGCGCTCGCCCGGGGAGCTTTCCGCGTGACGCTGGACGAAACATCAGCTGAGGCTCCTAGGATCATCCAGAAGGAGAACGATACATGACGAAGAAACTGGTCCTCTCGGTTCTGGCATCCGTCGTTGGGTTCGCGTCCTCTGCACGGGCGGAGAGCTACAAGGTTGACCCGGTGCACTCCAGCATCGTCTTCAGCATCAAACACTTGGACGTCAGCAACACCTACGGCCGATTCAATGGCGCAACCGGCACCGTCGAGTACGATGCTGCCAATCCGGCGCTCAGCAGCTTCGATGTGCAGGTGCAGGCCAAGAACATCGACACTGCCGTCCCGCAGCGCGACCAGCATTTGCGCAGCGCTGACTTCCTTGATGTGGAGAAGTTCGCCATCATCTCCTTCAAGAGCACCAGCGTTAAGCCGGCCAGTGAGGATGCCCTCGAAGTAACCGGCGATCTCACGCTGCATGGCGAAACCAAGCCTATCACCGTCACGCTGAAGAAGACTGGCCAGGGTCAGGACCCCCAGGGCAAGAACCGTATCGGATTTGAGACGCAATTCACCATCAATCGCACGGAATACGGCATGAAGCCTTTCCCGGGCGTTGGCGATGAGGTGCATCTGACGGTCGCTCTCGAGGCCATCCAGGACTGATTGGCTCGAGGTCGCTAAGAGCCAGATGCTGCGCCAGTTACGGCCAGCGCGAAGATGGCCGACAAACGCTCCAATGCTCTGGTTTGCACACGTCGATCGGGTATCATCGCAGCTCTGATGGGTCAGATCATGGAGTTGCGAATGCGAAGACGTGTAGGGTTGGGATTTGCGGCGGCCGGCATGCTGCTTAGCGGCATGGCGATGGCCGATTCCGTGTTCGTCGGCACTCTCGAGCGCAAAGACGTCAAGATTCGAAGTTACCGCAATGGTGTCATTGAGTTCACCATCGCCGGCAGGGCGGTTGACCCTGTCCCCGCCGATCGCGTGACGCGCATCGCCGTTGACGACGAGCCAGAGTTCTCCAAGGCCGACCAGGCGTTCGCCGAGGAGGACTATGCCGCCGCCGCCGATGGATACTCAGCAGCCCTGAAAACCACAACCAAGCCGTGGCTTAAGGACTGGATCCTTCCTCGCTTCCTGCAGGCCGCCAATCGGGCGGGCCGGCTGGACCTGGCGACTACCGCCTTCGTGCAACTTGCCGGCAAGGATCTCAAGGCCGCCATGCAGGCGGTTCCTGCCGTCGGCGAGAACGCCGATGCCCGGCAACTTTCAGCCGCCGCGGCCGAGTTGAAGAGGGCTGCTTCCTCCGGCGGCAACACCTCTGCCCGCCAGGCGATCCTGAGCCTGCTCATGGAGGTGACCCGCGCACAGGGGGATTTGGCCGGTGCCTCGGCCGTCGCCGAGGAACTGCTCAAGTCCATCCCCAGCGATCTTTCTGACCCGGCCGTTGCCTATCTTGTAGCTGACATCCACCTGAGCATTGCCCGCCTTGCCATGGCCCAGGAAGATTATGCCAAGGCGCTCAATCAGCTCGAGGCCAACCGTCGCCTGTTTACTGACCCTGTGCAACAGGCACAGGCCCTGTATGCCCTGGCCGTCATCGCCGACAAGCAACTGAAGGACCGATCTCCCGACGCCTTAAAGGATTGTGCCCTTGCCTACATGAAGGCAGTGGCCGTCGCCCGGCAGACTCCCGACAGGAAGAATCTTCCTGAGGCACTGGTCAGGGTGGCGCAAATCCAGGAGGAGCTGGGCGATCTCAAGAGCGCCTCACTGCTTTACGCGGAGGTGGCCGAAGAGTACAAGGGCACTCCCATCGCGGCGACCGCTGCCCGGGAGCAGCAGCGCCTCCGTGAGAAAACAGGAATGTAGCGACGGAATTTTCGGTTAGAACACTTACACAAATCAACGCATGTACAACCTTCTCAAGCAATATCGCCGTCAACTGCTGGCTGTCGCTGCCGCTTTCCTGATGGTCGCCTTCCTGCTGCCGATGCAGAATCTCGGCGGCCGCGACTACAGGATCGGCAAGATCTACGGCAAGGCTTTCTACGCCTCAGAGGTCCAGCGAGCGACCTTTCACTGGAATCTGCTCATCCAGAAGATCTTTACCCAGTCGCAGTTTGGACTGATGCCGGTCAGCTATGAGCTTGGCCAGTTTGCCGTCGATGAGATGGAGCAGCACTCCGAGCTGTTCGCGCTGCTGGTCGCCGAGGCCCGCAGGCATGGGGCGTACGTTTCCGATGAGATGCTGCGTGACAAGCACCAGAGCCTCATCATCGCGCCCGATATCGACATGGCTGACCCGGTGGCGGCGACCAACGTCAACAATGCGTTGCGCGACCTGATGATGGTCCAGCAGATCTTCGACCGGGCGCTTTCCGCGATCCGCATCAGCAAGCCCATGCTCGACTTCGAGATCGCCACGCGCATGCAGCAGGTGAAGATGGCGGCCGTCGATTTCCGCTCGGCCGACTTCCTCAGCCAGGTTCCCCAGCCGACCGCTCAGCAGCTTGAGGAGCAGTTCAATAAGTACAAGGACGTGCTTCCCGCCACCGCTGGAACGGCGACCGAGGATAATCCTTTCGGTTTCGGCTATCGCTATCCCGATCGCGCCCAGATCCAGTATGTAGCGGTCCCCCTGGAAGAGGTTCGCCGCGCGGTGGAAGCGAGCAAGCCGGCCGATCGGTGGCGCGTCGACGCCCGCCGCCACTACATCCGCAATCCCCACCTGTACTCAACCACCACTCAATCCGAGGGAACCACCCAGCCGACCAGCACGACTCGCCCGTTCGAGGAGGTTGCCCAGGACGCGCTGGAGGCTGTGATCGCTCCCGAGGTTGAGCGCCAGCAGGCCGCGATCATCTCGCGGATCAACCAGATCCTGACCGTCGACTGGAACACCTTCAGGGCTGCCAAACAGGGCGAAGTGGCTCAGACTTCCCTGGGTGTGCCTTTCGACAGCTACGAGTATCTGCAGAAGCTCTCCGAGCGGATTGAGGAGCAGTTCAAGGTGAAGATCACCCTCGGAGCCTCGGGTACGCTGCTGGGGGCCAATGAGTTTGGCCAGCTCGGCCGCATCGCCGAGGCCTCCACCGGCGCCGGCGTGCCGTTCTCGATGTATGCCACGCTGACTGAGCAGCGCCGCAAGGATGCGCTGCGGTTTATGCCCGGCCTGCCGCAGGTGCCGGAGTTGTGGCAGTTCTCCCAGACCTTGCGCGATGAGGATTCGAACATTTACATCTTCCGACGCACTGCCTTCGAGCCTGAGCATTCTCCCGCCTCGCTGGATGAGGTTCGCGCCAAGGTGGAGTCGGATGTGAAGACAAAACTGGCGTTCGAGCTGGCCCGCCAGGCGGCCGAGCAGTTTGTCAGCGCCGCCCGCGAGCGGGGGCTGATGACCGCGGCGGAGGAGGCAAAGAAGCAGGTGATCGATACCGGCCTGATCAGCCGCCAGCTCGGCATCGTGTTCGGGCTGCACCTGAGCGATGCAGCGACCGATGTCTTCCTGGGCAGGGCTATGGAGCAACTGCTCTCACTGCGTGCCCAGGGCCAGGAGCAGCCGATAGCAGCCATTCCTCTTGAGCAGGACGGCAGGGTGATCGTCGCCCGTCTGGATGATGTGAAGGCCGACTGGACCAGCAACCAGACTGCGATGCTCTCGTCGCTGGTAGACATGTCGGTCATGCAGCGCATGAACATGCCGATGCAACAGCAGTGGTTCAGCTTTGCCAACGTGAAAGAGCGCGTCCGCTATGAGCCGGATGAGATCCAGGCGCCTGAGGAGCCGACTCAGCCGCAGCCGCCGCGCACGCCGCTGGGAATCTGATCTGATTGGCTGTTAATCAGCAAACATTGATGTGTGTGATTCGTACTAACGTTGCCGCGACTAAACATCGCGGCAACGCTGCTTTTTGCCTTCGTTGATGCCTAAGGTTCCAGCAGCGATCGTTGTTGGTTTCTGCAAATGCCCTGAAGTTAGCGCATGAGATCACTGCTCCGATACCTTGAAAAACCTCGCTGGGAGAACCAGTCGCGTTGGCGCAGGGCCCTGTGGCAGCTCATGGGAAACACTGGCCTCACCGGCGTGCATGCCTTGCCGCTGCACCGCAGCTGGGTTGAGTTCACCTATCACCCCATGGTCATGGCCGGGTTGCCGTCCAGCTTTGCCGGGATGAAGGTCGTGCAGATCTCCGACCTGCACTATTCGCCGGTGGTTTGGGAGACCTACCTCTACCAGTACATCGAGTGGATCAACGAGCTGCGCCCGGCCGTGGTGGTGGCGACGGGTGACCTGTTCATGGGCGGCCGTCGCTATGCCCATCGCGTCGCACGGTTGCTCGCGGAGCTCAAGCCCACCCATGGCACGCTCGCCATCATGGGCAATCACGATTACGGGCTGGATGGCAAGGCGATCACCAGGCGCGGAGCCCGGCGTGCGGAGTTCCTCGAGAATGCCATGGAGCAGCAGGGCATCGTGATGCTGCGCAACGAGAGTTGGAAGATGGTCGATCCGGCCACGCGCCAGCACCTTACTTTCGTTGGGTTGGATGATGATTGGGCAGGCTGGATGAGGCCTGACATAGCCTTTGCCGGGGTGTCGCCTACGGACCCGGTGGTGTGCCTCGTCCACAATCCCGCCAACGTCACGCGCCTTCTGGAGTATCCCTGGCAATGGATGCTCACCGGGCATACCCACGGCCGCCAGATCGCCACCAGCAGGATTGGCCAGCGACTATATCCGCACAAGTACCGCCATTTCACCCACGGCCTGTACACGATCAATGGAAGGCACCTTTACGTGAACCGCGGATTGTCGTACGGTCAGCGTCATCGCGACTGGTGTCGGCCGGAAGTGACCATTTTTGAGCTGACTCCAGCCACTGCAGAGCCGGTTGCGCGTCGTGCATCTTGACGATTGCGAAAACATCTGCATAGTGTGCTGTCCCCACGGCGGCAGCAGTCGCCGAAGGAAGTTCTGGCCCCATCGTCTAGAGGCCTAGGACACCGCCCTTTCACGGCGGCAACGCGGGTTCGAATCCCGCTGGGGTCACTACAAAATGTCCTGGGAAAAAGCCCGGTGCAAACCGGGCTTCTTGCTGCGCGCACGGCGGCAGGCTCAATTGTTACAATGGTCACGCATGAGCGGTCTTCGGGAACTACTTGCGCGCTTCCGTCTCAATGAACTGGCAATCATGATCCCGCTGCTGGTGCTGGTAGTGGGGGTATGGTCATTCGTCGAGATCGCCGGCGAGGTGGTTGAAGGCGAAACTCAGCGCTTCGATCACTGGGCCATCACGATCATGCGTAATCCTGAGGATCCATCTGATCCCATCGGCCCGCCGTGGCTGGAGGAGATGGGGCGTGACCTCACGGCCCTAGGCGGCGTCATTGTCATCACTCTCGCCATCGCTGCCGTCTGCGGATTTCTCCTGCTCGAAAATCGCCAGCGAACGGCGCTGTTTGTGCTGGCCGCGTCCATAGGCGGATTGCTCTTGAGCACATTGCTCAAGGAGATGTTCCAACGGGAGCGCCCGGACCTGGTGCCGCACCTCTCCAATGTCTACACGCACAGCTTCCCCTCAGGCCATAGCATGATCTCGGCTGCCGTTTACCTCACCATGGGGGCCTTGCTGGCGCGAACGGTAAAGGATCCCGCCACGCGAATCTACTGTGTTGCCGTAGCAGCCTTAGTCACCGGCCTGGTTGGCTTGAGCCGAGTCTACCTGGGCGTGCACTATCCCACGGACGTGCTGGCCGGATGGGCGGCCGGCGGATCGTGGGCGGTCATCTGCTGGCTTGTCGCGGCATACCTCCAGAAGCGCGGAGCGGTAGAGCAGCCATCAGATGCGGTGGTTTGATTGGGTCGCGAACCGACATCATATCGTGTGTTGCGGCAAGCGACGTTTGCTATATTGATGGCAAATACAGTGTCGCTATGAGGGGAGCTTGGGGAAGGGCAAGGTGGCTATGGTGCGTCCTTGATGGGGCAGGGCTTACTCTGGTCGCTGACAGCTCATGCCGGCGCACCCGGGAACGCGTAGAAGCGGCGATGGATAGTCGCAGATCCGTGAGCGCTGCCAACGGTCGTGGGCGATATTCGCAAAACGCGCATGCACACGCGGCAGGGCGCTGGCGCGCCTTCATTACGCTGGCAATCTACCACACGCAGCGGTAGAAAAGGGTATGGTATGGCGCGACGGTTATATGCTGTTCGCGGACAAGCGTGTGCTGCATTAGCATAAGTGCCGCTAATTTAGGTGCTTACATTACTTGAGGCTGGAGCATTGCAACAGGCGGCCAGGTGACAATTTGGGCGGCTAAAGGCTTTGCTATACAGGGTTTGCGCGATAGCGACCATACGGCTCACCCTGGTACGCATCAGTTTGCCTCTTGCTTTTCGCTTCCTAAATCGTCATAGTAATTTAAGTCTGTTGCCTATCATGTTTTAAGCCGATCGAGGATTACATCATGGCAACCATCACCAAGAAGGAACTGATTGATCGGATCGCCGATCGAACCGGGCAGCGCCGTGTCCAGGTAAAGCGAGTGGTGCAGCAGTTCCTGGATGAGGTGATTGGCGAACTCGGTCGGGGTAACCGTCTGGAGTTTCGCGACTTTGGTGTCTTTGAAACCAAGGTGCGCAAGGCCCGCCGTGCCCAGAATCCCAAGACCCTTGAACCTGTGAGCGTTCCCGAGAAGAGGACAGTCAAGTTCAAGGTGGGGCGGATGATGAAGCAGAAGCTGGCGGAAGCCACCGGGGCGGTCATCGACGACGATGCAGGCGATGTCGCCGATATGGCCGAAACCCCTGAAGAGCCGGACATCGAGGAAGCCACCCCCGCCCCGCAGCAGCAGAATCAGTCCTGAGATTCGATTCAGCTACAGCCTGGCTACACGGACCGCCATGCGGAAGCAGGTTTGCCGCACGAGCTTGCGCTGCGCCGGCGGCCAACAGGTCAGCGCCGGCCGCGCGCTTTGCGGTTCGTCGCCGCTTCTTTTCCCTTACCCTGCTTATTGACCTGGGCAGAAAGTAGCTTGAGTGCCTTGTTCTGGTCGGCAACCTTGAACACGCCGGTGGTCTTTCCTCCCGGCGCACCGCTGGTCACGTAGGCGTAGTTGATGTTTATGTGGTTCGTGCCCAGCAGTTGCGCAACATCGGCCAGTGCCCCGGGCCGATTTGACATCTCGATGCAGATCACCTCCGTCTGGGTCATCGGCAGGTTGAGGGCCTGCAGGGCTCGCTGGGCGTGATCAGGATCGTTCGACACGATCCGCAGCACGCCATGCTCCTGCGAATCCACCAGCGTCATGGCGGCGATATTCACTTTCGCATCCGCCAGCGCCTTGGTGACTTGTGCCAGGACGCCCGGCTTATTGACCAGGAAAACGCTGAACTGGGTCTGGAGCTGCACGGTTGCCATTCTTGTATCCTCCCTTAGTCGCGGGTGGCTTCGCTCTGAGTGGGCTTGATGGTCAGGATCTTGTCCAGGCGCGTGATCTTCAGCAGCTCGGCCAGCCGCGGTCCCACATTGCACAGCACCAGACGGCTGCGCGGCAGCTCGGAAAGCTTCTTGTTCATCGCCAGCAGGATGCCGATGAACTGGCTGGAGATGTACTGCACGCGACCGAAATCCAGCACGATCTTCCGGCGGTCTTCCTCGTCGATCAGCCTATAGAGGCGCTTACCCAGAGGGTCCAACTGGGTAGGGTCCATCAGTGAGCTGTCATAGAACTCCACGATGGTGTAATCACCAATCTCCTGTATCAGCAGTCCTTCCATTGATAACCCTTCTACCGCTTCCTGGCTGTCTTGCTCCTGCTGGAGTTGTTACCTGTCTTCTTTGACTTCGCCCGCTCATTCCTGGCCATCTTGTCAGGCTCGAGGGCCAGGCGGAGCACCTCATCGATATCGTTGACCAAGTGGAACTTCAGAGTCGAGCGGACTTCCGCCGGTATATCAGGCAGATCCTTCTCATTCCTCTTGGGTACGATCACCTGGCGGATGCCGGCCCGCTTAGCGGCAAGCGTCTTCTCCTTCAGTCCACCGATCGGCAGCACCAGCCCGCGCAGCGTAATCTCGCCGGTCATCGCCAGGTCGTGGCGCACCGGGCGATTGAGCAGCAGCGACGCCAGGGCGCTGAACATGGCCACGCCGGCCGACGGCCCATCCTTGGGGATGGCGCCGGCGGGTACATGAATGTGGAAATCGCTCTCCGAGAAGACCTTGGGATCGATCCCCAGCTTGGCTGCACGCGACCGAACGAGCGTAAATGCGGCCGTGGCCGACTCTTTCATCACGTCGCCAATCTGCCCGGTGAGGGTGATGTGCCCCTTGCCGGGCATGGCGGTAGCCTCGATGAAGAGGATCTCTCCGCCCACGGGTGTATACGCCATGCCGGTCGCCACGCCAGGGACGCTGGTCCTGGCGGCCAGTTCCGGCTCGTACTTGCGCGGGCCGAGGATCTCCGTGACCTTGTCTCTGTCGATCGTTATCCGTTCGTACTTCTCGTTTACCACGTCGGCCGCCACCGCACGCGCCAGCGACCCCAGGGCACGCTCCAGGTTCCGGACGCCTGCCTCGCGGGTGTAACCCTCGATGACCCACTTGAGCGCCTCTGTCGTGAACTTTGCCTGCCGGCGCTTCAAGCCGTTCATCTCAAGCTGCCTCGGCACCAGATATCGCCGAGCGATATGCAGCTTGTCGCTTTGGGTATAGCCGGGGATTTCGATGACCTCCATGCGGTCGCGCAACGCCGGCGGAACCGTGTCCATGGTGTTGGCCGTCGCGATGAACAGCACCTGCGACAGGTCGAACGGCACGTCCAGATAGTGGTCGGTGAACGTGTGGTTCTGCGCCGGGTCCAGCACTTCCAGCAGGGCTGAGGCGGGATCGCCGCGGAAGTCGGAGCCGAGCTTGTCGATCTCATCCAGCATCATCAGCGGGTTGCGCGAGCCGGCCTTGCGGATCTCCGCGATGATTCGTCCGGGCATCGAGCCAATGTACGTACGGCGATGGCCTCGGATATCGGCCTCATCGCGCACGCCGCCCAATGCCACGCGGATGAACTTGCGCCCGATCGCCTCGGCGATGCTCTTGCCCAGCGACGTCTTGCCGACGCCCGGGGGCCCGACAAAGCAGAGGATGGCGCCGCCACCCTCGGGCTTGAGCTTGCGCACTGCCAGATACTCGATGATGCGACGCTTGACCTTGTCCAGGTCATGGTGGTCGCGATCGAGGATTCGCCGGGCCTCCTGGAGGTCCAGCTTGTCCTCAGTCATCACCGACCAGGGCAGTTCGGAGAGGATCTGCAGGTACGTGCGGATGACGCCATACTCGGGGGAGGCAGAAGGTATTGCCTCAAGGCGCGACAGCTCGCGCATGGCCTCCTTCATGACGTTTTCCGGGGGCTTGGCGGCCTCCAGCTTCTGGCGCATCTGCTCGATCTCCGATGCCCCGGTGCCTTCGGTTTCGCCCAGCTCCTTGCGGATGGCCTTCATCTGCTCCTGCAGGTAGTAGCGGCGCTGGCTCTTGTCGATGTTCTCCTTCACCTGGTTCTGGATCTTGTTCTGCAGTTCCAGCACGTCCAGTTGCGTTGCCAGGCGCGAAGCCAGCATCTGCAGGCGCACTATGACATCCAGCTCCTCCAGCATCTGCTGCTTGTCGTGGATGTCGGCCTGCAGGTTGGCGGCGAGGAAGTCGGCCAGCGCGGATGGCTCGGTGATGCTGGACAGCACCTGCCCAGCCTCATCAGGAACGTTGGGAGACAG
>JAKORQ010000074.1 GCA_029777755.1 Planctomycetota bacterium | reverse complement strand
CGCCACCAAGCAGAACCTGAAGTACTACTACGACCCCGAGTTCGTCACCATGAACCCGGGGATGCCCAACCCCTACCGGGATCCCACCAAGACCAACTACAAGGGTGTCTGCCACAAGGCGCTGCCTGAGGAAGGTCACGTGCGTCCCGGCGAGATCCTGCTGGGCACCGACTCGCACACCTGCACGGCCGGCGCGTTTGGCCAGTTCGCCACCGGTATCGGTAACACCGACGCCGGCTTCGTCATGGGAACCGGCAAGCTCTGGCTGAAGGTTCCGCCGACCATGAAGTTCGTCTTCCATGGACAGATCCCGGCATACCTGACCGCCAAGGACCTGATCCTGGCAGTCATCGGCGCAACCGGCGTGGACGGCGCGACTTACCGTGCGATGTACTTCACAGGCGAGGGCATTGCGTCTCTCTCCCTGGAAGACCGCATGACGCTGACCAACATGGCCATCGAGGCCGGTGGCAAGAGTGGTATCTGCGACGTGGACGAGAAAACGCTCGAGTACGTTCGCAATCGCTCCAACCGCCCGGAATGGGAAGTCTTCACGGATGACAAGGATTGCGAGTATTTCGCGACCTACGAGTTTGACCTGAACACGATGGAGCCGATGGTCGCCAAGCCGCACTCGCCCGACAACAAGGACTCCGCCCGCAACTGCCGTGACGTGAAGATCGATCGCACCTACATCGGTTCCTGCACCGGCGGCAAGATCACCGACATGATCTTCGCGGCCAACATCCTCAATGGCCGTTCGGTCAAGGTGCCGACCTTTGTCGTGCCCGGCTCGACGGAAGTGCACCATGACATGATGACGCTGAACCTGAAGGGCCAGAAGAAGTCCAACGGCGAGAAGAGCATCCTTGAGGTGCTGCAGGATGCCGGGTGCCTGATCGGCCCGGCCGGCTGCTCCGCCTGCCTGGGCGGCCCGGCTGACACTTTCGGCCGAACCCACGGCACGGAGGTCGTGGTCTCCACGACCAACCGCAACTTCCCGGGCCGAATGGGCTCGATGAAGTCGGCGGTCTATCTGGCCAGCCCGCTGACCGCGGCCGCCAGCGCCCTGACCGGCTACATCACCGACCCGCGCGAGTTCGTCTCCGAGCCGATCGTTACCGGTGAAGCCGGCGTCCGGTAACGCGGATAATCATCCAATAAGAAAAGCGGCGTTCGTTTGGACGCCGCTTCTTTCTTTGTTTGATTGACAGATTCGCACAGATTTCCACCGATTCTGTTGGAACTGCTCAACTTCAAGTGGAGCGGCCTGTCCGACCAAGAACCACCCAACAACAAGAACCCTGCAACAAGAATCTGTGGATATGAAACTACGTCCGCCTGATGCGGAGGAACAGGACCGCCGCGAGGATGGCGGCGAGGATGTTGCCCAGCCAGATCAGGGCTATCGCCATGGCGATGGGGTTTTCCAGCGTCTTGTAGGAGACCTGGCCGGCCGTCTGGTTGCCGGCCACTACCAGTGTGATCGTCAGCAGTGCCGGTATCACACTCACCGCGAACGCCGAAAGGAAATCGCCGGAGCGGAACTGCATCCCCAACACCGAGCCGACCATCACCAGTACCAGGCAACTGACGGCATACGACGCACGCGAATGCATCTCCGCTACCACCTTGTTGAGCGCCACGATCTGCTCGCGCATCAGGTCGGCCTTCTTCCCCGGCAGCGGCGAATTCTCAGAGAGATAGTCGGCCACCTTGCGATGCTGCAGTTGCCGCAGCTCCTCGGGCATGGTGGTGCTGCAGAACTCGCTGTACTCCGACTTGCGCAGGATCTCCTCGCCATCGGGCATGAGGACATCGGTCATGGAGATGGTGTACGCCACCATCTGGTAGTCGTTGTCCAGTTCCGCCTTGATGCGCATGGAGGCGGCATCAAAGATGCGCACCGGCCGGCCGGCAGAGCGGCGAATGACCAAACGCACCATTTCCCCCGGCGGCGGCTCGATGGTGAAATACCCATTCTCACCCCTCACCCGCGCCCGCGGCGCGAGGATCTGGTATTGCTCGCCGGCATCGATCACATATCCCTTGGTTGGCGTCAGGATGATCCCCTCGGCAATCCGGTTGTACAGAACCTGCCGCTGCTCCTGCTCGATGTAGCGCATCATGGCGCGCCGCACGCGCTGCATGCTCTCGGGTGCGGCCGCCATCTGCTTGAGGCGGGTGATGTCCATGAACTTCACATCCTGCCGCAGTGGCGAGGGGTATGAGACCGGGCCAAACTCGCTTCTCCCCAGCCCAACCTCAGGCGAACTGCCCAGGTCGCGGGCAAACCGGGTGGCGTTCTCCAGCACGCCGGAAATCTCTATCTCGTTCTCCTCACCCTGGCGGATGTACAGCGTCGCCTTGTTGGCCATGGCGAAGGTGCTGGGGATGTTGGTGTCGTCGCGGTAGGAGACGATCACCGGCTCGCGAAGCACCAGCACCTGCTCGCCTTCCGTCCCCACGTCTTCAGGGATGTAGGCATCACGGGCAAACAGTGTCGGCTTGCCATGGCCTGAGCTGTAGCCACGCGCCCCCTGGATCTCCGAGACGATCACCTTGGCCACGTTCCTGTAGACCACCCGCTCGGCCTGGTAGAAACAGAAAGGCACCACATAGCAGAGAAACAGCAGTGAGCAGATCGCCGAGACGATACCCAGCGCCAACGCCGGTCCGCAGATGGAGCGATAGCTGATGCCGGCGGCGCGGCAGGCGGTCAGTTCGTTATCGGCCGACAT
>JAKORQ010000073.1 GCA_029777755.1 Planctomycetota bacterium | reverse complement strand
GCACCGGGAAGAGGGTGTTGAACAGCCACAGCATGCCGATCACCACCAGCGGCACGAGCATAAGCCGGTTCAGGATGATGCCGCCCAGAGCTTTCGCCGGGCGGTTCTGCACCATGGTGGCGGCCGCGATCTGTGCCCCGGTGACGATCAGCGACATGGGTATCGTCGCCTGCCCCAGCAGGCGCAGGCCATCGACGATTACCTCCACGCCCGAGCGAATCGGCTCTCCTGACGCCATCTCATCCAGCCGACCGCCAGCAGCTCCACGTACCAGCGCAAAGACAATCCCCAGCACGGTGGCAATCAATCCCGGGTTGGTGACGAGGTTCTTCAGCGCCTTTGTGTCCAGCCGGCCGCCGTGCAGGATCGCTACTCCCAGTGACCAGAACAGCACCTGTATCCCGATGTTGCATAGAAACAGTGTCTGCAGTCCCTGCTGACCGTACAGGGGAGCCACGATCGGCAACGGCAGGTAGATCCAGTTACTTATCCCGCTGGAGAAGATGAATACCGGCGCCTGCTGCCGCGTCGCGAACATCCGCCAGGTGACCTGGCCGACGGCGAATCCCGCGCAGGTCCCGGCCACCGCCAGTACCGGCACCGTCCAGCCGGTCTTGAGCGAGGCAACATCCACCGACTCCACCATCTGCAGGAATATCAGCGCCGGCAGGGTGATATCGGTGACCAGACGCGAGATGACCGCCGTGGCCGGCGCATCGAGGAGGCTTTTTCGCCTGCAGAAATAGCCAACGCCGATGACCATGAACATCGCGATGATCTTCAGCGCAACGACAAGAGCTTCGGACATAGAGACGAACAGGGTATCAGAACTCAACGGAGTGGGCGAACCGGATAGCGCAGCGGCAGGTCAGCGCAAGAACGAAGCCTCGGGACTACTGGCTTGTTCCAGATCCTTCGATCTGAACATCCAACTGTCTCGAGGCTTCTTTCTCGAACGCAAATTTATGAAGCCTTGGGACACTTGTCTGGCTTAATCTTTCGATTCACCATTCATTTGTCTCAAAGCTTCATACAAAGTAAAGGCGCGCCAGCCAGAGAGGTCAAAGCGCAAGGTAAGATTTTTGCGCGTATTTTCCATTCTCCTGCTGAGATTGCTATGCCCGGGCAAGCTGGGAGTGGGTGATGGCATCCAAGTCCAGCGTACTGGATCGCCCGGCCTGGTAGTGCAGATACCCCAGCCCGGCCGCCATCGCCGCGTTATCCGTGCAATACGAGAGCCTGGGCAGATATACCGGAACATGCAGCTTCGCCAGTGCTGCACGCAGGCCCTGGTTGGCCGACACGCCGCCGCCGATGATCACCGACTTTGCATTCACATGACGGATCGCCCGCTTGAGCTTGGTTATCACGACATCGATGCAGGCGGCCTGGAAACTCGCCGCCACGTCCGCAATCTGCTGCTGGCTGAGGTCGGCAGAGGTCCTCTCGATGCCCTTGTGGCCGCGCACGTTGTACAGCACCGACGTCTTCAGCCCGGAGAATGAGAAATCCAGGCTGGTACGCGAGAGCGTCGTCCGCGGGAAGCGTATCGCCTCGGGATTTCCCTCTTTCGCCAGGCGATCGATGATCGGCCCACCGGGATATCCCAGCCCGAGAATGAACGCGACCTTGTCGTATGCCTCGCCGATGGCATCGTCGATCGTCGCCCCGATGAGCTGGATATCAGAAAAGCCCCTGATGCTGTAAAGCGCGGTGTGTCCGCCGGAGATTGCCAGTCCCACCGCGGGGAACTTTACGTCGATATCGCTGTCGAGCATGACGCTGTAGAGATGCGCCTGCACGTGGTCGACGCCGATCAGTGGCTTGCCTGCGGCGAACGCCAGCGTCTTGGCGGCCGTCACCCCGATGAGCAGCGACCCGATCAGGCCCGGGCGATGGGTGACGGCAATCGCATCCACATCCTCCAGCGTCACCTGTCCCTGCCGCAGGGCATCCTGGATCACCGGCAGGATGCTCTCGATATGCGCTCGACTGGCGATCTCCGGCACCACTCCGCGATAGCGCGCGTGCAGTTCAACCTGTGAGGCTATGACGCTGGAGCGAACGTGTCGGCCATTTTCCACCACGGCCGCCGCGGTCTCGTCGCAGGTAGACTCAATTCCCAGCACCAGCGCCATCAATCCTCCGGAACCGCCACTTCGGCGTCTTCTTCCACTTCATTCGCCTCGGCGTCGGCCGGATCGTCGGCAGGGGCATCGGTTGCCGCTGCGGACTGCTCGACCCCGGGGATAGTCGCCGGGAGGGTGGTAGCGCCATTTTTATGCAGGACGATGAGCGCCATCATGCTGTCCACCGCCCGCTGAAGCTGCACGTCGGAGCCATACGGCATGGTTGCCGGGGCCGTGGAGGGGGCAGTGCCCGGGCGACGGAACAGCTCCGTCTCGTAGCGCTCGCGGATGATCCGCTGCTCGACCGCCGGGTCGACGTTGACCGCGATGTGCGGGATCACGCCCCAGTCCTTGGCGTCCTTCTTGCGATGCACCAGCCGGCCGGAGGGCAGGTAGTAATATGCCACCGTCAGTTTCAACTCGCCGCTGTTCTGGTCCAGCCGGATCAGCTCCTGCACGGATCCCTTGCCGAAGGTGCGCGAGCCGATCACCAGCGCCCGGCGGTTATCCTTCAGGCTCCCCGCGACGATCTCGGCGGCCGACGCCGACGATCCGTTCACCAGCACGATCAGCGGGAAGTTGGGAAGTGTGCCCTTGGCGGTGGCGAAGACTGTCTCCTCAGGCCGATCGCGCCCGCGGGTGGAGACGATCACGCCTTCATCGAGGAACATGTCCACCACGGCCGTGGCCGCATCCAGCCGCCCGCCGGGGTTGAAGCGCAGGTCGAGGATCAGCCCCCGCATGCCATCAGCCAGCAGCGACTCGATAATCGGCCGCATCTTCTCATAAGTGTCGCCGGTGAACTGCGTCACCCGCATGTAGGCGATCTTCTCGGCCTCATCGACATAGTAGTTCCATGTGTTGTCGCCATTACGGTTGAACCCCTTCACAGTGGGCATCACGATTTGCTGCCGCATCAGGGTGAAGTCCAGTTCCTCATCCCCCCGGCGGACGCGTAACGTGACCTCCGTGCCCACCTCGCCCTGGATCATCTTGGTTACGTCGGCCAGCCGCTTGTCGCTGACCGACTGGTTGTTGACCTTGATGATGACATCGCCAGGCAGTATGCCGGCCTTGAAGGCAGGGGAATCGTCAATCGGGGTGACAACCTCGATATCTCCGTCTTCCTTCTGCGAAAGCTGGATGCCCACTCCCTCAAATTGACCCTCGAGCATCTGGTCGAAGGCTTTCTGGTCCTGCGGCGGAACGTAATCGGTGTACGGATCCAGCCGATTGAGCATGCCATCGATCGCCCCGCGGCGCAGCGCGTCGGGGTCGACTTCCTCGACGTAGCGGGCCGTCACCTGGCGATGGATATCCACGAGCGTGCGGACAAACGCATAGTCCTCATCACGCGCCGGGATGGAACCGGGCAACTGCATCGCGAGCAGCGCGATCAGTAGAAGGCTCACCGTCCACGCTAACTTCTCTTTTTTCATGCGTTGCTCCATGAGAACGGTCGATTCTAGCAGATATACAGCCCGTTCACACACAACGTGGATCGGTAACGCGCCTGAAAGCGTCCGCGGCCAGGCGCACCGACGCCAACAATCGCTAGACGGCGGAAATCAGCCGCCTGCATATGCCCTCGGCTTGACGAGTCCGGTCGCTATTACAACAATTCGATCCATAGACTGGACTTGTACACGAAAGGTTTGCATGGCGCAGATTCCGCAACATCCGGCGCTGCCGTTGCTTAAGCAGCGGTTCCCGGACACGAAATTCCTGGTGGGGTCATTCCGTGACATGGTGACGGTTATCGTCCCGCGAGAGAAGATTCGCGAAGTCTGCTTCTGCCTGCGCGATGAACCGACGCTGAAGTTCGACATGCTGTTCGAGCTTAACGGCGTGGACTACCTGGGATATCCCGGCGCCCAGCACCGTTTCGCAGTAAACTACGGCCTGCTCTCCACCGAGACCGGCCGGCGTCTCTGGCTGAAGGTCTATCTCGACCCCACCATGCCCACCGCTCCCAAGACTGCCCCGCTCGATAGCGAGGTGATGGAAAAGGGTGACCCGGGGCTGAAGATCGACAGCGTCTACCCCGTCTGGCACGGCGCCGACTGGATGGAGCGCGAGGCCTACGACATGTTCGGCATCATCTTCGTCGGCCATCCCGATCTCCGCCGCATCCTCACCTGGAGCGCCTTCGGCAGCTATCCACTGCGCAAGGACTATCCGTTGCGCGGCGTGGGCGAGCGCGAGAGCTACAAGATCGTTACCCGCGAAAAGTAGAACAGCTGGCAGCAGTGCATCACCGGCGTCTTGCTGCTACCATACCCGCCCATGTATCGGGCGATGGTCGTCGCAACTACGCTGTTCACTGCTGTCCTCGGGACCATTGCGCAGATCGTCGCCGATCCACAGGAGAATCAGGCGATGTTCGAGAACCTCCCCAACCCACCCCGGCTGTTCCTGCTGCGCCATGAGGAAGATGAACTGCGTCGGCGCATCCAGTCTGATCCTCAGCTCAACGCGGTCTACCAGCTCGTGTTGCGCGGCTCTGACGATATCCTCCAACTGCCGCTGCTCGAGCGCGTGGTCACGGGACGCCGCCTGCTGGCCGTCTCGCGCCAACTGCTTCGCCGCACGACTCACCTGGGGCTTGCCTATCGCCTGACGGGCGACCGGAAGTATGCCCTCCGTGCCCGTGAGGAGATGCTCACTGTCGCGAAGTTCAGCGACTGGAACCCCAGCCACTATCTCGACGTCGCCGAGATGACCGCTGGCATGGCCATCGGCCTGGACTGGTGCTACGACGCCCTCGACGAGCAAACCAGGGCAACCTTGCGCCAGGCCATCATCACCCTCGGACTCGAGCCGTCACTGAAGCACGACCATTGGTCCACCTGGCGAAACAACTGGAACCAAGTCTGCAATGCCGGCATGGTGCTGGGCGCGCTGATGGTGGCCGAGCAGCAGCCGGAACTGGCCGGCCGGATGATCAAGCGGGCTATCGACACCGTGCCCATCTCCATGGAGGAGTACGCCCCGGACGGCGCCTATCCGGAAGGGGCGATGTACTGGGACTACGGCACCAACTTCAACGTGCTGCTGATCTCCGCCCTGCAGAAGGCGCTTGGCGATGACTTCGGCCTGCTCAGCAAACCTGGACTCGACCGCACGGCCGACTACTTCGTCCACGTGAAGGGGCCGACCGGGCTGTGGTTCAACTACTCCGATTGTCACCAGGCCCGCAAGTTCTCCCTGTCGCCGGCCATGCACTTCCTGGCCGCCTGGCAGAATCGTCCCGGCCTCCTGTTCTGGGAGAGAAAGTCGCTCGAGATGCTGGTGCAGGATCCCGCCATCGCCCGGCCACGCTCCACCGATCGCCTGTTGCCACTGCTGTTGATCTGGACGCGGCCGGAGCAATCCCAGGGACAGCCCAGCGCCAATTACTTCGTTGGCCATGGGCCGACGCCGGTGGCGCTGTTCCGCAGTGCCTGGGATGAGTCGGCCACTTTCCTTGGGATCAAGGCAGGCAGGGCGGCCATCTCGCATGGCCATATCGACGCCGGCAGCTTCGTCATCGACATGCTCGGCACCCGCTTCGCCGAGGACCTGGAGATGCAGGACTATCACTCCCTCGAGTCGGTCGGCGTGAACATGTGGGACAGTTCTCCCGACGGCGATCGATGGAAAGTCTTCCGCATCGGCGCAAGCGCCCACAACATCATTACCGTCAATGGCGCCGATCCCGTCATCACCGGCCGGTCGGAGATCGTTGCGTCGACTGATCACAGCGCCCGCATCGACCTGTCTGATGTCTACCGCGGACAGCTCAGCTCAGTCACGCGCGATGCCTCGCTCAACCAGGATGGCAGCGTAACGATCGCTGACGAAGTCGTCGCCACCGAGGCTGGCGGCGTGGTGCAGTGGGCCCTTGTTACTCGCGCCACGCCGGAGCTCCTGCCGGACGGCGCGCTGCTCACCCGCGATGGCAAGAGCGTCCGCCTGAAGGTCACATCCAGCAGGCCGGTGGAGATGAAGATTCTCGCGAAAGACCCCAGGCCTGCCGACTACGACGCTCCCAATGAAGGCGTGACGATAGTCGGATTCCAGCAGCGGCTTTCGGCCGATGAAAAAGCAAACTGGAGGATCGATTTCATCCCGCAGAAGTAGTGGCAGCGTTCGTGCTACGTAGCATCAATCAGTGCGTGAAACAGCGGGAATCTGGCGTTATCTCGCATACGTTCGGCCGCGGAAATTGAGCATGTTTTGCCGGCTCAAGGCATGGGTTAGGTGTTGCAAACGCGGAGCGTAGCTCGAAAATCTTTCCCCAAATGTTTCAGGCCATCTATCAGCGGCGTTATCTCGTCTCGTTCAAGGCTGCCCGTCTTACCCAGCAGGTGACTGATGTTCTGGTCATCGGCGGCGGCGTGGCAGGGCTGCGGGCGGCCATCGCGGCGGCCGATGAAGGCGTTGACGTGATGATCGTCACCAAGGACCGCATCCAGGAATCCAATACCTGGTACGCCCAGGGTGGCGTGGCCGCCGCCCTCAATCCCCCGGACAACTTCGAGGCCCACATATAGGACACCATCAACGTCGGGGGCGGCCTGTGTAACCGCAAGGCAGTTGAGATAACCGTCCGCGAAGGCTCGCAGCGCGTGATCGAGCTGCTCCAGTGGGGAGCCGACTTCGATCGCGATCCCGCCAAGGCGCATGAACTGGCGTTCGGCCTGGAAGGAGGGCACTCCTATCCGCGGATTGTCCACGCCCATGGCGACGCCACCGGCAGGGCCATCGCCGAGACGCTTATAAAGATCGTCAGCGATCGCGATACCATCCGCATTGTCGAGGGCAGTTTCGTCCTCGACGTGCTCACAGATGAAGGCCGCGCCCTGGGGGCACTGGCCATCCTCGATGGCAAGCTTCAGATCATCTGGGCCAAGCGTGTCATCATCGCCACCGGCGGGGCTGGCATGCTCTATCGCGAGACGACAAATCCCAAGATCGCCACTGCCGATGGGCATGCCATTGGCTACCGCGCCGGCGCTACCCTGCAGGATGTGGAGATGGTGCAGTTCCATCCTACCACGCTCTATGTCGCCGGATCCAGCCGTGCCCTGATCAGCGAGGCGATCCGTGGCGAAGGCGCCTACCTGGTCGACCGCACCGGACATCGCTTCATGCCCGACTATCACCCGTCGGCCGAGCTTGCCCCGCGCGACGTGGTCAGCCAGTCGATCGTGGAGCAGATCCGCAAGACCAATTACTCGCATGTCTTCCTGGATGTGCGACACCTTGATATCGAGAAGTTCCGCAAGCGCTTCCCCAGCTTCGCCAAGCTGGTGGACCAGTTTGACCTGGACATGTCGCGCGACCTGATCCCGGTGCACCCGGCCGCCCATTACATGATGGGTGGCATCGATGTGGACGAGATGGCGCGCACCCGCGTACCGGGGCTGTATGCGGTGGGGGAGGCATCCTGCACCGGACTGCACGGCGCCAACCGCCTGGGCAGCAACTCGCTGCTGGAGGGTCTGGCCTATGGCGCTCGCGCCGGCGCTGACGCTGCCCGGGGAGCGAAGGAGAACAACATAAAGTTCCCGCAGAATCTCGAGCACCGCATACCGGATTCGGCCCGCACCGAGCTGGACATTAACGACGTGCGCAGCTCCCTGCGATCCCTCATGTGGCGCAATGTGGGTATTGAGAGAACGGCCGCCCGACTGGATGAGACGCGCGAGATCATCGCCTTCTGGAGCCGCTACGTGATGGACAAGGTGTTCGACCCGGGCAATCTCACCTCGGCCATCGCCGGCTGGGAGGTGCAGAACATGCTGACCGTATCGGCGCTGATCACCACGGCCGCCTTCATGCGAACCGAGAGCCGCGGCGCTCATCACCGACTGGACTATCCCGAGAGGGATGATGAACACTGGCGGCAGCATCTGCTGTGGCGCCGGCCGATCGAGACGCCCACCCCCGAGCCGGTGACCGACTAGACGAGTTG
>JAKORQ010000072.1 GCA_029777755.1 Planctomycetota bacterium | reverse complement strand
CAGGAAAATGCGCCATCAGGCGGGTCAGCGCTTTCGATCCGTCCTCCTTCGCATGCCAGATCGCAGGTGAGGTTCCTGAGTACCGGATCGCCGACTTTGTGCCCAAGAGCTATCGCAAGGCGACCAAGGTGATGGCGCGCGACATTGAGCTGGCCGTAATCGCCGCCGACGACTGCTTCCGCAACTCCGGCCTGCAGAGCAAGGCCTACACCGATACACTCAGCTTCGATCCCGCCCGCTTTGGCTGCAACATCGGCGCTGGGCTGATCTCGGCCGAGCTGAATGAACTAACGGCCGCCTTCAACGTGGCGCGTGATGGAGATCGTCTGGACCTGAAGCGCTGGGGAAGCGAGGGGATGCAGCATCTCACGCCGCTCTGGCTACTGAAGTACCTGCCCAACATGCTCGCCTGCCACGTGACGATCATCCACGGACTCAAGGGGCCTTCCAATACCATCACCTGTGCTGATGCTTCGGGCCACCTTGCCATTGGCGAGGCGTTCCGCGCCATCAGCCGTGGCGATGCCGATCGCGCCATCTGTGGCGGCGCGCAGAGCCGCATCAACCCCATGGGCTTCATGCGGCAGCACTTTTTCGGCAGGCTCACCACGAGCTGCAACGATACGCCGGAAACCAGTGTCCGCCCGTTTGATGTGTCGGCCAGCGGATCGGTGCTGGGTGAGGGTGGCGGCCTGCTGATACTTGAGGAGTACGAGGCGGCGCGGGCACGCAATGCCAACATCCTCTGCGAGATAGTGGGGTTTGGCGCCAGCCAGGATGCCTACAGCCTTACCGAGCCGGATCCCAGCGGCGTCTCCTACGCGTCAGCCATCGCGCGGTCTCTGGCGGATGCGGGGATCGCGCCAGGGGAGGTTTCCTGCCTGATTCCCTGTGCCACCGGCCAGCCGCAGCATGACAAGGCCGAACTCGCCGGCCTGAAGAAGGCGTTCGGCGATTCACTTAAGGATGTACCGCTTGCCATGCCCAAGAGCCAGACCGGGTATCTTGAGGCGGGCAATGCCCTGGATTGTGTCACGGCGGTGCTGGCGATTGCCAATGGCGTCATTCCGCCGGCCATCAACACCACCAGCGTGGTGGATTCGCAGCCGCTGAACATCTCCCCGGCCGCGCGGGAGCAGGAGGTGAAGGTTGCCGTCTCCACTGTATGGAGCGTGGGCGGGCAGAACGCGTCCGTGGTTTTCAGGAAGATTTAGCGGCCTGGTTAGCGCTTGATGGGATCGAATATGCACCGAGTTGTCATCACCGGGATAGGGTGGGTAACGCCGATGGGCCACGACATCGAGTCGGTCTGGCGGCGGCTGCTCAATGGCGAATCTGGCATCGACTACACCACGCTCTTCGATGCCAGCACCTTCCCCACCACCTTCTCGGCCGAGGTGAAGAACTATCGCCTTGAGGACCACATCGCCGATGCCTCGCGGCACGCCACCGCCGGCCGGAACTCCGCCTTCGCACTGGGCGCGTGTGCCCAGGCGTGGAAGGATGCCGGGCTGGATGGCGCCAAGGTCGACCTGGATGGCGTGGGAATCTACCTCGGTTCAGGTGAAGGTTCGCTCGACTTTGAAGCCTATACGCGAGCTGCGCTGGGAGCCTGGCAGGAAGGCGAAGGGTCGATCGATACCGTCACGTGGGCCAGGCTCGCGCAGGCCGGCATGGACGTCATGCGCGAGCTGGAGCAGGAGCCGAACATGCCGCTCTCGCATCTGGCGATCCTGACCGGGGCACGCGGGCCGGCGTTCAACTGCCTGACGGCGTGCGCTGCGTCGACGCAGGCGATAGGCGAGGCGATGGAGATCCTCCGCCGGGGAGATGCGGAAGTGATGATCGCCGGCGGGGCTCACTCGATGATTCATCCGCTGGGCGTGACCGGGTTCAATCGACTCACGGCGCTGGCGACGATGAACGACGACCCGCCGCGGGCCAGCCGTCCATTTGATGCCCGGCGGGGCGGATTCGTGCTCGGTGAAGGGGCCGGCATGGTTATCCTTGAGACCCTGGAGCACGCGAAGAAACGAGGCGCCCGCATCCATGCCGAGATGGTGGGCTACGGCTCGACGGCCGACGCATTCCGCATCACTGACCAGGACTCCGAGGGGATGGGCGCGGTGAATGCCATGCGGGCGGCGCTGGCCGACGCGAAGCTCGCGCCCGATGATGTGGACTACATCAACGCCCACGGCACCGGCACCAAGGAGAATGACGGCAACGAAACGCTGGCGATAAAGAAGGTGTTCGGCGAGCGCGCCAGGCAGGTGCCGATCAGCTCGATCAAGAGCATGATGGGCCACCTGATAGCCGCCGCCGGCTCGGTGGAACTGATCACCTGCGTGCTGGCGATACGCGACCAGGTCCTGCCCCCGACGATGAACCTGACCGACCCGGATCCTGAGTGCGACCTCGACTACGTCCCCAACAAGGCAAGAAAGGCCAGGGTGGACGTGGCACTATCCAACAGCTTCGGCTTTGGCGGCCAGAACGACACGATAGTGGTGAAACGGTTCGAGGAGTGATGAGACTTGCGAATTTCGAATTGCGATTTGTGAGTTAGGGGAGTTGCGCGGTCCTGACTGATCCGGCCAGCCAGTCAATAGACAATCAACAGATCATCTGTATCCCATCTGTGCCCAATCTGTGGTTTAACTGTTCTGTTGGCGTTCGTTAGTCCGCAGTCCATGCCATGCCAGTTGCAGGGCGTGGGGGACCAGCATGCCTGCGCACATGCCCATGATCATCAGCAGGTAGCTGGCGACTACCTGCTTCTGGGCGTCGTAGTCCGATAGCGTGGTAGCCAACTGGGCGCCGGCCCACATGCCGAAGCACATTCCCGGCACGCCCAGGATCAGCATGCCGCTGCAGCACCAGTCGCGCCAGTTGAAGCGGATCGGCCCGCGGCGGAGCAGGTACATCGCCGGCACGCCAAGCAGCAGCATCATCCAGTACATCCAGTGGCTGCTGGCATCGAGCGTGGTGGCCTCGATCGTCTTGTCGAGGATGCAGCAGGCGGCCACCATGCCGTTGCGGATCGCCGGGTCGAAATTCAGGTCCATCCACCATCCCAGGTTCATACCAAACCCGCCGACGCTGATCATGGCGACCGTCATGTCCAGCCACGCGGGGAGATGCCTGGCAAGACGGATGACCAGCAGGGCAATGGCGATGCAGGAGATGGTCGCGATGATGCTGCCCATGATCTCCAACTGCGCCAGTGCGATGAGGATGAATCCCTGGCCGATGAAACCCGCAAGGTGTGACGTGTCGTACAGCCAGGAGGGCAGTGTCACGCCGCCGGTAGCGTCCTGCGTCTGCTGCGTAGAGACCTGCTTCGAGGCAGATGCCTTGATGAACGCCGCCCGGCCACGCAGTTCAAACGAGCGCCACGCGACAATCGCGCTGGAAACCGACATCAGGATGCCTGCAACCACCGGGTGGAGCATGCCGGTCGCGGCCAACGCGATGCCCACGACGTTGTAGCTCACCGCCCAGATGAAGTTGCTGCGGATGGTGGACATCGCGCGTCGGCAGAGCGTGATGGCGTCGGGGATGACGGTCAGGTCATTGCCGTGCAGGGTGGCGTCGGCCGACTCGATGGTGAT
Source organism: Planctomycetota bacterium (assembly GCA_029777755.1). GTDB lineage: Bacteria > Planctomycetota > Phycisphaerae > Tepidisphaerales > Tepidisphaeraceae > CAIQIQ01. Next base: position 2,028 of record JAKORQ010000072.1, on the reverse strand, counting down.
GGCCGCCCCGGACGCCATGGCGATGGAGGCGTGGCTGGCCGCCATGGCCGCCGCGTCGTTCACGCCGTCGCCGACGAACAGGACGGGCACTTGCGCCTGCCGGGCGGCGGAGTGTTTTTCCTCTGGCGTCATGCCGGCGATGACGGGAGCGAATCGTGTGGCCGCCTGGCCGGCCGCCGATGAATCGCCGGTCATGATCCGCGTTTGCAGGCCGATCTCCTTGAGAGACGCAATCGCCTTGTCGGTGCTTTCGCGGAAACGCTCGGTGAACGTGGCGGTGGCGATCCATATGTCATCGAGCGTGGCGACGATGGTGAGTGAATCGGCCTTTTCCTGCCGCGCCAGGCGAACGGTGCAGTGGCGATCCTCCAGGCGGATGTCGGCCTCTATGCCGACGGCCGGCAGCACGCGCACCGCCAGCACCTCGATGTCGAGATAGAGCTGTTCGCGCGGTAACTCGCGGATGGCGCGGGCGACGGGGTGTTCGCTGTGTTTCTCGACCTCTGCCAGTATCGCCAGCGTGCGCCGGCGCTGGATCGGGTCCGGAGCGGTGATGATCTGCTGTACCTGGAGCTGATCGTCGGAGAGCGTGCCGGTCTTGTCGAATACCACCGCCTCCACCTCGGCGAGGCTCTGGAGGCTCTGGGCGCTTTTGAGCAGAAGCCCGCGCTGAGCCAAGCGGCTGATGGCGGTCCAGGTGGCCAGCGGCACAGCCAGCCCGGCCGCGCATGGGCAGGCGACGAGGATCACCGCCAATGCGTTAAACAGTCCCTCGGACCAGTTTCCACGAACTCCCCAGAAAACCAGCGTGCCCAGGGCGATCAGCGTGACGATCGGCAGGAAGACGCGCACGAAGCGGTCGGCGATCCGCTGCATAGGGCTGCCGCTGGAGCAGGCGGAGGCGATAAGGTTGGCCAGCTTGTCGATGCGACGGTCGCTGCCGGCGGCCGTCGCTTCTATCACCAGCGTGCCATCCTCGCAGGCGCTGCCGGCCAGCACGCTATCGCCGGCGGATCTTGCGGTCGCCTGCCATTCGCCAGTGAATGCGCTGGCCCGTACCAGCGATCGACCCTCGAGGACCACGCCATCCACCGGGATCAATTCACCGGGCATCACCTTTATGCGCTGACGCGGGCGGATCTTCGGTACGTCTATGATTTCGCCATTTTCCAACCGGGCGGTGGCGATTTCATCGAGCATTGCCTGCCCGGCGGCCAGTGCCTTCGACCGGCTGTGCGACGTGATGGTGTGGCCGATGCTGTAGATCACCAGCAGCATGTTGACCACTTCAAAGTAGATCGGCCCTTCGCGCTCGATCATCGACCAGACGGAGATCGCCATCGCCGAGCCGATCCCCACCAGGAACAGCAGCTCCATGGTGAGTCGCCGCTGCAGGAGCTGGCGAACAGCCTCGATGATCAGCGGCACCCCCAGCAGGGCCATCACCACCAGCGTGGCTGCCAGCATGCCTGCGTTCAGCAGCATCAGCGTGGTGTTGTCCTCTGGCGCGGTGAGGTTGATTGTCATGCCCAGCATCATGGTCTGGGCGGCCACGAAGATGCCCACCACGATCCGTGCCCACGGGAGCTTCTCCGTGCCCATCTGCCCGCAGAGGTCGCTGGGGCAGCAGACGATGCCGGCCCGTTCTACAGGACGGGACGCCGGAGTCACGCGGGGCGCGATGGTGGCTGATTGGGACATTGGCAGCCGATTATAGACCTGCTATCCGCTGAGGGAGCGGCTGCTAGCATTGAGAATGCAGCACCCGTTACCAATCCTTCTCTATGACGCCAACTGCATCCTGTGCAGCATGTTGAAGGATGCAGTGGCATCCAGCGGTTGGCGCGATCTGCGCTTTGCCGACGCCAATGACGAATCCGCCGCCCGCTCGCTGGGCGTATCCGACGTACAGCAACTGCGGAAGCGCATGTGCCTTGTAAGTCCCGATGGCAGGCAGACATGGGGCTACGATGCCGTGGTGGAGCTGATGCGCCAGGGGGAAGCGACGATGCCACTTGCCCACGTGCT
>JAKORQ010000669.1 GCA_029777755.1 Planctomycetota bacterium | reverse complement strand
GTTTTGCTGTTTTGTCTTCCATCACGACAAATTGTAGGGGCGAGGTAATCCCCATTAGTGGCACATGGGATATTTTGCAGGATGATTACGACCAGATCCCGGGCACAACAGTACCGCAATCGGGGCACCTGCCATCCGCGGGCATGAGGTTCTCAATAACCACAAATCCACGCCTTCGAATCAGGCACTTTCCGCAGCCATGGCAACTGGTGTCTTCCCAGTTACCCAGCCGGCCGGGCAGGTTGCCCAGGTAGACATACTTCATCCCCTCAGCACGCGCGATCTCGCCGGCAGCCAACAGATCCTCCGCTGTCGTATTGGGTGTGCTGTCCATCTTGTAGTCCGAGTGGAACGCAGTGATATGCCAGGGCATCAGCGGGTCAACTGAGGCCAGGAATGCCGCCATCTGCCTGATCTCGTCAGGATCGTTATTGAAGGTCGGAACGAGCAGCGTGACGATCTCCACCCAGAAGCCCATCTGCTTCAGGTTGCGGATCGTCTCGACCACATTGTCGAGGACTCCGCCCAGCTCGCGGTAGTGCTTGTCGTTGAAGCTCTTTAGGTCCACCTTGTAGCAGTCGACCAGCGGGCGCAGAAAGCGCAGCACCTCGGGCGTCGCGTTGCCGTTGGATATATAGCAGCAGCGCAGGCCCGCTGCCCGTGCTTCGCGAAAGATGGCGGCTGCCCATTCGCTGGTGATCAGCGGCTCGTTATAGCTCGACGCCACGGCCGGCGCGCCGTATCGCCGGGCAATCTCCACGATCTGCTCAGGTGTCACTTCCTGGACGCGCGTGCCAGCCTCCGGGTCGCGCAATGCCTGGCTGGTTACCCAATTCTGGCAATAGCCACAATGGAAATCGCAGCCGAGCATCCCGAAGGTAACGATGTCGGTTCCCGGCAGCACGTGGTTGAAAGGCTTCTTCTCGATCGGATCGCAGGCCAGGCCGGCCACGTACCCATAGGGTACCTTGAGCGTACCGTCACAATTGAGGCGAACGCGACAGATGCCCTCCCTGCTCGGCCGCACGAGGCATCGATGACCGCACGCGAAACACCTGACCGATCCATCCTCCTGGCGCTCAACAAGTGAGGGGTCGGCATCCGCGGTCATCTGCCGCAGCACATCCCGCAAGCGATAGTTCCCAGCCTGCTTCAGCGATTGCGTCATGTCTATGCAATTCTAGCGGGGATGGCGGCCAATTCAGGCAACCTGCACATGGAGCGAAATGCCTGGTATTCAACGGACTGCTGCTACAGCAAGCCCAGCGAGGACAGGAGGATGATAACCAGCAAGACTCCCGCCATGATCAGCAGCCGGATAAGCCGCTTCTTCTCGAACTGCTCATGTTCGCTGCCGAACACTACCGGCCGGCGCACGCGTCGCGCCTCCCGCTTGCGCTCCTTCAGGCAGCGGGTGCAGATCTTGATCCCTTCGTAGGATTGGAGCTTCTGGGGATCCACGTAGCGGCCGCAGGAGTCACAGGGGACATGGTTTCCCTTCTCCTGGCGCTTCTCGGTGTAGTGACACGCCTCACACCAATAGCCAAGGCTGTCCTTGAAGCGCTTCTTTCCCTCAAGGTTCTTGCCGCACTTGCAGCAAACCTTCGGCTTTGCTACCGGATCGGGCATACCGGGACGCGGCCCCTTTGCATCAAAGCATGAGCACGGCTTCCTGCCATCGGAACCGTCTCCGCCTATAACACCATGACAATCAGGACAAAACACCATCGTTTCCATGGCCTGATTCGTTGAATAAGTAACACATGTTTACGCCGAGCTCACCATCGAGCTCTTCCACCCGAGATTATCCTCTACGTGCCCTTCCGTAAATCATTACCCGCGGCGCGGACCCAGAACTCCGGCTCAAGCCGCCTTCAGCCGCGCCGGAAGAATCTCCTCAGCCAGCCGGCTTCCCTGGCAGACATGTCGGCCGGCCCCTGCTTCTGCAGCGTGATGCAGCATTTCTCCCTGGGCAGATCCCTTGTTTCCATCACATGGCAATGCCAGGCTTCACGCTTGTCGTCAATCTCATACGTCAGGATCACCTGGTCGCCGGGGTTGACCGGCTGTGTAGACGTGATCTCGAATACACTTTCGGTTGCCCTGCGCATCTCCACCTGGATCGCCTTGTCATCAAGGTACATCACGACGTCGCGGTAGCGATCGTCATATGGCTCCAGTTCCTCCGGACCCGGTGGTGCGCCAACTCCGCCGCGGACAAGGCGAGTCTCTCGCTCCAGCTCGCTGACGAATTCAGCCCCCACGCGGTACGTGCGAACCGGGGTTAACTGAGACTGCCGTGCGACGCAGATCACCTCGCGGCTTGCCCCCTGCGGCAGCGGCAGGACCGCGATGAACTGGTCGCCAACGGATATCGGCACCCGATCGAGGATGTTCACCCCGCCAGCGGAGATATTCACCAGCACGGCCGGCCGTGAGGATGCATTGGCAACCCCATACGGCTTGATCGCGATCTCACGATCGACGTTATATCGAGCGGATTTGCGCCGGCGCAGGGGCTCGTCGTCCTGGGGGATGGCCCCCAGCGCCCGGGTGATCTCATCGATGGCCTGCTGATCCAACTGCATAGTTGCGCACCGTGCCTGGCCGCATCGTTAATTATACAGTCCTGCGGCGTTCGGTGTGCGGCATTGTGCTACTGTGCTACTCGCCGTCGGCCGACGGCCGAGGCTGGAGGATATCCTCAAGCACGCCGATGGCATGCTGCACATCCGCGAGGCGGTTGTTCCCCGCCTCTCTCTCGATCACCAGTGGACCGCGATATCCGCCAGAGCGCAGCGTGGTGAGGAATGCCTGGGCATTCACCTGCCCCTTGCCGAACGGCACTTCCTCGCCCCAGTTAACGCCCGGCTTGTCAGAGCAGATCGCGTCCTTGATGTGGACCTGGCGCACGTGCCGGCCGAGGATGCGCACGGCGTCCACAGGGTTACCCGCCCCATACAGCAGCATGTTGGCCGGGTCGAAGTTCACGCACACGTTCGGACGGGCCACGTCATTGATGAACTGCAGCAGCTCGCTGGCCGCTTCCTGACCGGTCTCCATGGCAAGCGTCAGCCCATGCTCCTTGAACATGTCCGCGATCTCGCGAACGCGCTGCACCATCGTTGCATAGGAAGGCTCGTTGGAGCTGGGGACAAAGCCGATGTGCGTGGTAAGCACCGCGAGGCGCAAGCGATGTGCGACCTTTGCCGCCTTCTCGGCGATGGCACGGCGCTGGTCCCACTTGCTATCGGGGACAAAGCCGCCAGTGCCGCGGATGCTAGCGATCGTCGAATAGTCTTCGCCCGGGAAACCTATCATGCCCGAGGTGAGCGTGATCTGCTCTTTCTCAAACAGCTTGATTGTCTCATCAACCGCAGGAACTCCCGCATCCACCAGCGGCCCCAGGGCCAGCTGCACGTGGTTGAGGCGCAGCTTCTTCAAGGCGCCAACCAGCTCCTCGTTGCTCGCGCATCGCAGCGACCAACTGCAGACACCAATGACATGATCGGCTAATTCCATTCGACGTCTCCTTCCACACAGGATGGTAACATTGTTTACACAATCCGGCCACCTCGCTACCTTTATTGCCACTATGGCATTCTGCACTATCGGCTGGTTCTCACATTCCCTTGGCAAACAGGTCCAGATGAACGTGATTCTTCCCGACACGGGCAAGGGTCCGTTCCCGGTCTTCTATCTGCTGCATGGCCTGACTGATGACTACACATGCTGGCATCGTCGGTCGCGCATTGAGGTGTATGTGGCCGACAAGCCATTGATCGTGGTCATGCCCGATGGCTACCGCGGCTGGTACACCAACAACGTCGTCGGCGCCCGCTACTTTGACTACATGACCAAGGACCTGATCGAGACCACCGAGCGATTCTTCCCGGCCAAGCGCACACGCGCCGGCCGGTGCATTGGCGGCCTCTCGATGGGAGGCTACGGCGCACTTCGCATCGCCCTTGGTCGCCCGGACCTGTTCTGCTCTGTCAACAGCCACTCGGGCGCATTGTGGCGCGGCTCCAACAACAAGCATCTCCAGAACCCCGAGTTTGAACGCCGCCTTGGCAAGAAGCGCGTCGGCACCGACAACGACCTTCTTCACCTGGCAAAGCAGGCCAAGAAGGCAGGAACGCTGCCGAAGATGCTCATCGACTGCGGCACCGAGGACTACCTGCTCGAGGAGAACCGCATCTACCACCGGGAACTGGAAGAGGCCGGTATTGACCATATCTACCGCGAGTTCCCCGGCGCACATACCTGGGACTACTGGGATGAGCACGTGAAGGAGGCCCTTGAGTTCCACTGCCGCAATCTGCGGATCAAGTAACAAGTAGCCAGGCACAACAGTTTGCTTCAAAGGCCCAAGGCTGAAGCCCGGGCCTTTCTTTTTATCGACGCGATCTGCATCGAGCTGTTCGCAACGCCCCTATTTGCTGCGATACCGGAACTGCCGGCGGAACTGCGTCGGCGACATCCCCGTCTCGCGCTTGAAATCGCGACTGAAGCGGGATGCGTAAGAGAAGCCGCACATCTCCGCAATGTACGGCATGTCGCGCTCTGAGGTGATCAGTAGCTGCTTTGCACGGTCTATGCGAACCCGCATGATCTCCGCGTGGATCGTTCTGCCCAGCGTTTTCTTGAAATGCAGCTCCAGTGAGCGGCGCGACAGGCCCACATATCGCACAACATCCTCCACCTGTAGTGGACGGGTTGCGTGCTCGCGGATCAGCCGCACGGCCGCCACCACGTCAGGATCATCGATTGCCAGCAGATCCGTTGAAGGTCGCTTGACCACTCCCATCGGCTGTATGAGTGTCTTTGCCGGCGGACGCTTGCCGGTACTCATCCACTGCTCCAGCAGTCTCGCAGCCTCATAGCCCAGGCGCCTCGGTCCCTGGTCTATGCTGGTGAGCTGCGGATGCGATAGCCGACAGGTCTCCAGTTCATTGTCTACCCCCATCAGTGCCACGTCCTCAGGTATACGTCGGCCGGCCACGTGGCATGCCTGCGCAACTGTCAGCGCCTTGCGGTCATTGGCGGCAAAAATCCCCACCGGTTTGGGCAATGTCGCAAGCCACTGGATGATCGTCGCCTCCTTATCGGCCATCTCGGCCGGACAGGCGACGACCTTTACCCGGCGCTCCGCGCAGCGCCTGGAAAAACCGGTATGGCGATCCTCCGAGTGCTGACCTGGCGTGGGAACGAATGCCAGGTACTTGAGCCCCAGATCGCACAGATGGTCGGCGGCCATCCGCCCCACCGCCTCGTTATCCACCAGCACGGCCGGCGGTCCACCCTCAAGCCACGGAGGCCCCACCGTGACGGCCGGTATCTTCGTCCGCCGCAGCGCATCCTGCACCGGCCATTCACGCGGGTCGACGATCATCCCGTCATATCCGCCTGAGTCGATGGCCTGAGCCTGTGGCTGGTAATGCAACAACGTCAACCAGCCGGGGTAATGGTCCATGTAGTCGGCGATGCCGCCCAGGATTGGCCGGGCATTTACATAATCGATGCCCATCATCACCATGACCCGCCGCCTGGGGGCCACTGCGGGTGGCCGAGCGATCTCCTGGGGTGCCGCAGAATTGCGCATAATGACAAACACTTTACCACATGCGCCAAACCATGCTACATAAATGAGCTACATTTGCCTTATTGGCTGACGGATGCGGCCCGTTGTATCAGTTCCAGGAGAAGCGCATTCGACTCCCTTTCACGTTGGAGGCCCATCATGTTTGCGAAGATTGGTGGATTCGTGGCGGCCATCGCTCTCGGTGCGGCCGGCACTGCATACTCGGCGAGCGTTAACGACTTTATCGACTGGAGTCTATACAACCCCAGCAACGGCAACCTGCAACTGCCCGGCCGACTGTACGTGCCCGCAAACTACGATCCGCAGAAAACTTACCCGATCGTGATGTTCCTCCACGGCTACGGCGAGCGCGGCACCGACAACCTCGCCCAAATCAACAGCAACATCGATCCGGTCCTCTCGCACTGCAAGACGGAAGAAGCGTTTCTCTTCGCACCGCAGTGCTCGCCCACTTCCGGCTGGGGCGGCGGAGCGACACTCTCGAACTCCCTTCAACGCGCCATGACCCTGCTGGACCGGGCATTGGAGAACTACAACATCGACCCCAACCGCCAGTACGTCACTGGCCTGTCCAATGGCGGCCTGGGCACCTGGGAAGCTATCACGAAGGTACCGGGCCGATTCGCGGCGGCCGTCCCTATCTGCGCCAACTACACTCCCAGTGCACAGACCGCCGAACTGCTGGTGGACACGCCGATCTGGGTATTCCATGCCCGCGACGACAATTCCGGCACCAATCCGGTCTCATATTCGCGCAACGCGGTGAACAGAATCCTGGTGGCCGGCGGATATCACGAGGTGAAGTTCCCTCTGGATCAACCTGATGGTGTCGACTACTTCGACGGATCACCATATTACGAAACCGGATATGCAACATTCTTGGAAATCAACAATATCCGTTATACTGAGTATGTGACTGGTGGGCACAACATCTGGGGCAGGGCGTACCGTGAGGAGCCCCTGTACGAGTGGATGTTCTCCCAGGCAATTCCGGAACCGACCTTTGTAGGCTGGCTGATTCTCGCCTCCGCGGGGATCCTCAGGCGCCAGCGGCATTAACGGGGTGTACCTGCGTCCCTGCCATCTCATCGCAGGTCGATTTAGTGCTCCCGAACGTGGAAATGTGAGGTCCACATGCAAGACACAGAGTTCAAGCAAGTCGTCTCGACACGGGAGAAGGCTTTCACCCTGGTCGAACTGCTGGTGGTGATTGGCATAATCGCCGTATTGATTTCCATGCTGCTGCCAGCCCTGAGCCGCGTACGGGCCCAGGCAAACCTGGTGGCATGCCTGAGCAACGTGCGCCAGATCGCCACCGCGTTCATGGCGTACACCCAGGACAATCGCGGCAATTTCCCGTCGCTGATCAGCGAGAACATGACCTCGCCGCCAAGCATTCACGACACCTACAAGACGTACGAAGGGATCTGGCTGGAGGAGCTGCTCTCGCCCTATACCGGCGTGAAGGCGATCTCCAACAAGAGCGGCGAAACCCGCTGGAAAGTGGCCGGAGGAATCTGGATCTGCCCTGCCTCGGGGACAACCGTTGCGCCTGATCTGTGGTTGCACGGGTCATACCGCGATCCTGCATACCTGCATCTCGGCGCCACTACCGGCTCGACGCAGAACAATTACGCCGGCCTGTACTATCACTGGATGAGGCAGTTCAATGTCGCCACCTCGTCCCCGCAGTTCAGGCGCAGTTGGCGATTGAACTACTTCAAGCGCCCATACGGGGTCCCGGTGCAGTTCTGCTCCACTCGCCTGTCACCCATGGGCACCGCGCTGGCAAACAGGTCCTGGCACGGCGTCAATGGATCGCTTGGACGCCCGGTGGCCTTTGCCGATGGGCACGCGGCCGTCGTTAAGGATCCACGTTACACCGGGCGAACAGAGGATCTCATCTCGGCCAACCGCGATTTCCACGAGTACTGGAACTACGACTACCAGGCCGCCCAGGCCGGCGACTACGCCATTGCGGAATACTAAAGGCAAATCAACCGGGCATAGCACGCTTTAAGGAGGCAAGACATGAACAAGAGGCATCTTATCTCGATGGCTGTGGCGGCGATGTTCGTCGGCGCCGTTGACGCGCAAGGCTCGCTGCTCCTGCGCTACAGCTTCGACGAGGCATCCAGCGGCACTATCACCGCCCTCGATACCGGAACCGGC
>JAKORQ010000668.1 GCA_029777755.1 Planctomycetota bacterium | reverse complement strand
TTTGGAATCTGCCTTGCCGTTCCCGTGATGGCGCAGCAGAAACAGGATCCCAATGTCCCAACCCCAGAGGCCCAGGTACTGATCGACAAGGTCAAGTCAGCCTACGGGCAGCTTGAGTCGCTCAAGCTGGATGGCCAGATCTCCGTGGATATCAACATTGGCGGGCAGACCGACAAGCAGTCAGTCTCCTTCACCTCGCAGTACAAGGCGCCCCGGCAGTATCGCCATGAGGTCAAGGACAGGCTGCAGTTCGGTTCCACCGGGCAGCGGATGTACCTGTACGAATTGACCCAGGATGTCTACACCACGCTCGACGCTCCCGCGGCGAAGGGCAGCTACCGTGACCTCCCCGGCGTGTTTGGGCAGGTGCTGGAAGTGCAGAATCCCGGGCTGTTACTGGCGATCTCGGAAAACTCTGTTGCCGACCTGATCGAGGGCGGCAAGCGCGTGCGCCTGCTTGAGGCTGAGGGTGAGAACACAAAGCCGACAATCGCCTACACGGCCGGGGATGGACGCGAGATTCAACTGGCGTTTGATCCCCAGACGAACCTGCTGGTACAGGCTCGCTATGACATGGCCGAGATGATGCGCAGCCGCGGTGCGGAGCAGGTCAACAGCGCCGTGGTGGTGTTCGATTACTCCAGCGTCCAGCCCGATGCCCAGGTGACGGATGAATCGCTCGCCTGGACACCGCCTGCCCAGGCGCGGGAAGTGCCAACCATGGCTGGCGCCGAGGGCGAACATCTTGTCGGCAAGCCGTTGCCGGAACTGACGATAACCACCATGGATGGCAAGCCGTTCAACCTCGCCGACCACAAGGGCAAGGTTATCCTCCTGGATTTCTGGGCGTCATGGTGCCCGCCCTGTGTGCATGGGCTGCCGGACGTCGCCGAGATTCACAAGGCTCGCAAGGACTCAAACGTGGAGGTCTTTGCCATCAATGTCGGCGAGGATGAGCAGACGATCAGGAAGTTCCTGGCCGCACGAAATCTTGAGCTGCCGGTGCTGATGGACGCCGAGGAGACGTACAGTAAGCTGGGGATCGATGGCATCCCGCTGACCGTCATCATCGCCCCTGATGGCAAGGTCCATAAGGTATTCGTCGGACTGCCCGTTGGCGGCAAGGCCGAGATCGAGCGTGCGATCGACGCAGCCGCTAAGAAGTCCTAGATGACATTGACGCGAAGCAGTTCGGTCCGAAGTGGAGTGGCCGTCTCCACCTGCGTGAGACAAGGGAATCCTCGACGATCATGCAGGATCGGGGCCGGAAAAACCGGAAGACGCTCATCAGTTCCCCGTTTTCACCGCAAAGCGGCGAAGTAACTGAGTAACGTTGGACGTCTCGAAGCCAGTCAATGTGGATTCTACTTGGGCAGACCTTCACCGACTCGAAGTCCCGCGGCCTACAGGACAGGCCGCTCCACTTGAGGTTGGACAGTTTTAGAACGCAGGCACTACCAGCTTCGGCTCCACCGGGCCCCGGAACAGCAGTAGCCGGAATTCGCCGATGCGCTCATAGCCAAGCGCCTCATAGGCCCGCTGGGCGGGTTCATTCTGGTGTGCGGTGAACAGCACCGATCGCTTCACGCCGCTGCTGCGTGCCTCCAGCAGCGAGCCTGCCACCGCGCAGCGGGCATAGTGTCGGCCGCGGATCGGTGGGGGGGTGTATACGCCGCCCACCTGCACGATTTCCCTGGTGGCCGCGTTAAACCCGGTGGTGGAGAGCAATCCATCAGGCCCTTCCAGCACCCAGCGGTTGTCCCGTTCCTCGGCGATCTGAACCAGGCTTGCCTCCACCTCCTCACGCGGCAGCCGGCGGTTGAGCGATTCCTGCTCAAACTCCACCATCCAGTCGGTCAGCATCGGCACATCACGCGCCTCCATGCGTCGGCAGCGGTAGTTCGCCAATTCCGGCGGCACCTGCAGCTTCTCCAGGTCAAGCGCGTACAGGAACTCGTATGAGTCCATCATCACCCGCGGATCCCGCCCGATCGGCAGTGACAGGACCTGTGTCACTCGCTGCGCCTGGTCGGCGTCGGCGACGATCCCCTCAATGCCCCGCGAAGTTATGGAGGCGATCGTCCTCGCCAGCTCATCCAGCATGCGTGGGGCCTGAACCAGCAGCATGCCGTTCCAGCACAGGGCGATAACACCGATTAACTTGCCATCATCGAATGCCCCTAGGTAGGTTGCCTGCCTCGGTTCGCCGCGATTGATGATGCCGCCTTTGCGCACGTTGCTCAGCAGCATCGCGGAGAAGTCGATATGGCGCAGGAGGAAATCCTCCAGTTGCGGCTCGTCGCCGGGAACCAGCATCCGCATATGGGCCGGCGGCGGGCTATCGATCGGCCGGACATAGGTGGAAACCGGCTCAGGGACGTCGTTCACGTCGAACGTGTCGGTGAGGAAAAATCCCCGCTTGCGCAGCCAGTGTGCCAGCTCCGGCGACTGGGCGAAGAGGAAGATGCGAACCGACTTTGCTCCCTGCTTGCTGGCGAGATCAACCGCATGCTCCAGCAGGGCGGTGCCGTGTCCGCGGTTCTGCATGAGCGGATCAATCGCCAGCCGGGAGATCTCAATGTACTCCCCGGTGTCGCGCAGGCTGACGCAGCCTATGATATCTGCCTCCTCATCCTCGAGGACGTAGAATTGCCGCCCGATCGCCAGGTCCTGTCGCAGGCTCCTGATCGAGTACGCCGCAGGGTGGATCGGGCAGGTGTCGGAGGTGACGGAGTACCGTTTGGCAGGGGCCATGAAAGCCTCGCGGATCACCTGTGCGGCGATGGGATAGTCTGCTTCTGTGATTGGTCGGAATCGGATCATCACGGCTCCTGTGCCATTACATACGCTGCACGCGAGAATATAGCAGCAAGTGCGGTCATGTACTGCATTGGGCAGAGCTTATGTTGCCGAAACTGCCGCTGATCCAGAACGGGAGAGCTTGACTTACGTACGCCAATTAGAGATGGATTACCGGACTTGAGGAAAATGGAGTTCGACATCCTGGTGATCGGTGGCGGCCACGCGGGCGCGGAAGCTGCCTGGACAGCGTCGCGCCTGGGGTGTGCCACGGCTTTGGTTACGCTCGATCCCAGCCGTATCGCCCAGATGTCCTGCAACCCCGCCATAGGCGGCCTGGCAAAAGGGCAGATGGTCCGCGAGATCGATGCCCTCGGAGGGTTGATGGGTATCGCCATCGACAATACCGGGATCCAGTTTCGGATGCTTAACTCCTCCAAGGGGCCGGCCGTCTGGGGCCCCCGCGCCCAGGCCGACAAGTACAAGTACGCCAGCGAGGTACAGCGGCTGCTGGCGACCTGCCCCAATCTCACCATCATCCCCGGCGAAGTGGTGGAGATCCTCACCAGCGACAAGTCTGTCAGGGGAGTGCGGCTGGGGGATGGCGCAGAGCTGACCTGCCGCGCGGTGATCGTCACCACAGGCACATTCCTGCGCGGCCTAATGCACACTGGCGAGGCGCGCAGCACCGGCGGACGCTTCGGCGAACCGGCCGCCAATTACCTGTCCGACAGCCTCCGTGCCCTGGGCCTGGAACTTGGCCGACTCAAGACCGGCACGCCACCGCGCCTCCATCGCGATTCGATTGATTTCTCCTCGCTTGAGCTTCAGCCGGGCGATGAGAACCCTATGCCTTTCTCGTATCTCAATGAGTACCCCGGCCCCGGCGAAAGCCGCTCCTGCTGGCGTCCGCCACTCAAGCAGCTTCCCTGCCATATCTCCTCCACCAACCAGCAGGTGCACGAGATCATCCGCGCCAATCTGCATCGAGCACCCATGTACTCCGGCCAGATACAGTCGGTTGGCCCGCGCTACTGTCCCAGCATCGAGGACAAGGTGGTTCGCTTCGCCGAGAAGACCGAGCACCACATCTTCCTTGAGCCGGAGGGACTGGATACCCCGGAGATCTACTGTAACGGCATCAGCACTTCGCTGCCGGCGGATGTCCAGGAGAAGATCGTTCCGCTGATCCGCGGACTGGAGAAGGCGAAGTTCATCCGCTACGGCTACGCGATCGAGTATGACATGGTCTGGCCGCATCAGATCCACAGCACCCTGGAGACGCGCACGACCCGGGGCCTGTTCCTGGCCGGTCAGATAAACGGCACCAGCGGCTACGAGGAGGCGGCCGGCCAGGGACTTGTCGCCGCCGTCAATGCCGCCCAGTATGTTGCCCGCGGCGAGTGCAGCTTCGTACTTCGTCGCGACCAGGCCTACATTGGCGTGATGATCGACGACCTGATCACCAAACCGCCAGTCGAGCCATATCGCATGTTCACCAGCCGCGCCGAGCACCGCCTGCTGCTGCGCAATGACAATGCGGACCTGCGCCTTACTCCCATCGGCCGGGAGATTGGCCTGGTCGATGACCAGCGCTGGGCCGGGTTCCAGCGGCGGCAATCGTCGGTTGAGCTTGGCATGCGGCTGCTGCGCGAACTGCGCGTCGACGGCACGCCGGCCGGCGACTATCTGCGCAAGCAGGGGGTAAGTTGGGATGATCTCGCCGCTAAGCTGCCGCAACTGGCCAGCATCGATGCCCATTCCGGCCAGGAGATCGAGATCCAGGTGAAGTATGACGGCTATATCCAGCGGCAGGGGCGGATGGTGGAGAAGCTCATGCACCTGGAGAACAAGCTGATACCGCAGGATATCGACTACAGCCGGGTAGCCGGGTTGCGCAACGAGGCGAAGCAGAAGTTCATGAAGATGGCCCCGCGATCGCTGGGCCAGGCGCTGCGCATCAGCGGCATCACGCCGGCCGACGTGACCGTCCTCCAAATACACATTGAGCATCACCGATAGAGCAGGCACGAAGCAAGCAGCGTAGCGACGAAGGGGACGTATGTATCGAGCAGTTCGCCTGAAGTGGAGCGGGAGGTGTCCGCCCGCGGGAGGTATGGGAATCCTTGGCGCACATGCTCGATCAGGGCAAGGGATAGCGAAGGACGATGGAGAACCCATTTTCACTGCGAAGCAACGACGCACCCAAGCCAGCGTTGACCTCTAGATGCCGGTCAATGCCAATGATACCCAGGTCGACCTCCAACGACGCGAAGTCCGCGGCTTGAGGACAAGCCGCTCTACTTGCCCTTGAGCAGTTCTAGATATCGCGTCCCTGCGGGAGCCACGTTGATGTTGGCTCGGGCTCATCCTCCGGCAGCTCATGCAGGCGAAGGGAGGTTGCCACGTGGTAGATGATGGCATCGTCACTGCCATCAGTGCGCGTGCGCGAACTTAGCTGGATCGTCACGGCGCGATGGTCCTCGAACGTGATTACCGCGATCGACGGACCGCGCCGTGGATGGATGATCGACCCCTTGCCGCCGGGAACCTCGATCTCTTCCATCCGCCTGATGTCATCGCGATCGAGCATCCACAGGCGGATCAGATCACTGTTGAGCAGGAAATCGGTGGGACCCAATCGTTCATCCAGCGGTGTCACCTGAATGCGAAGCCGGCGCAGTGGCGGGCCGGATTCCACTGCCTCGATGATCTCCGAGCTGCCTCGCCGGCCATATCCCACATCCCAGCCAACCGGCAGGCGCACTTCCACCGTGCCCAGTACCTGCGGGTCAGTGAGCGCGATCCGCCACAGGCCACTCTTAAGCTGCACCAGCAGGGCCGCTCCGCCAATCGTCACGAGCAGCAGTACCCACATGGTGATGGTGAGCAGGGCAGGTCGATTAACGTGCTTGTTTACCACCATCTGCACGGATTCTAGTGTCGGTCGGAAGCAAACGAAACGTGCCGCATGGCGAATTGCTCGACGACCGGGCAAGAGGGACTATTCCTCTGGTTCGGGCGCGGGGACGTCGCTTGCCGTGTCGTAGCCGACCTTCATTACTTCGTTGAGCAGCACGGTGGCGAACGCCCCGGCCGGCAGGGTGAAGGCGATGGTTATATGCGCTCCCTCATTGTCCACGCCGCCGGAGAACGCCACGTCTTCCACCTTCACGCGAAGTGGCCGCCGCGCTCCCTTTACCTTGTGCTTGCCTTCCAGCCGGAATTGCTCGGGCGTGAGGTCAAACTTCGCCAGCACTTCCTGCTCGATCTGGAGTGGGTCGCCGGTGGGCATGCTCATGCGGTATCCCACCAGCGGTCCGGTGGGGCTGATCTCAAAAGCCTGGGCACGCGGGGCATCCGCCTCGGCATCCTCCACCAGGAAGCAGGCGCCATTCTCATGCTTCCAGGCAAAGTCCCCGGGGAGGATCTGGTCGAAGGTATCCAGCCGGCGGATCAGTACCTCGTTGAAGATGCGCGACTGCAAAGCCGAGATCCACAGCCGCTTCAGCGGCTCATCGATGATACGCACGGCCGCCGACGGTTTGCGCGACTTGATCAGCCGATGCAGCACCCGCCGCTCCAGTCCCGAGCGCCTTGGCCATGCACGCAGCGACTCCTCATTGCGATGCTCATCAAACAGCCGCCGGGCGTGGGTCGTCTGCGGGTTGTCGAACCGGCGATCGGGGCTGCCGAGGAACAGCTTGAGTAACCCGACATTGTCATCCCGGATGAGGGCGGCTCCCAGCAGATCGTTGTTCTGCCGCGTACCAAAGCGCTGCTCGCCGAAGAAGTTGGGCAGCCCTCGCTTCTGGATGGCCCGGAGGATCGGCTCCACCTTTATGACATCGGTCGGCTCGACATCGCGGATGCGCACCGCGAAGCGATTGCCCTTGAGGTGTCCCAGGCGCAGCTTGTTGGTGTGCCGCGAGATCCACAGAACCTTGATGTCGGGGATCTCCAGCGCCTGTAACTGCTCCTCGCTAACCCCCTGGATCGAAATCATCTGCCGCGTGACGGCATTGGAGTCCTTCATGCCGGCAAAGCCGATCTTCTGCTTCGGGATATCCAGTGCCCGGGCGATGGCGTTCACTGCCTCGAAGGTGCTCAGGCCCTTCTTCTCGATCTCGCAATAGACATGCTCACCCTTGCCGCAGGGCTCATACAGCGGAATCTCCTGGACGAAAAAGTCCTCGGGAGACTGCTTGATCACGCCGCCAACGCCGGGCAGATCAGATGTAATGCAGGGCAGTTGCATGTGTATTTTCCAGGGTTTCTCGTAAATCAACATCCGACCTGCAGGCGCACTTTGCCTGGGTATGCCTCAGGCCGGAAAACAACGGTGCACGCCGCGTTGTCGCGTGGCGTGCACCCAATCTATTCGTATCCAGATTACTTGCCAGCGAAGAACTTCTTCACCGCATGCACGGTAACCTGCCGCTGGATGTCCGCGATCGACTCGAGATTCGGGATCAGCTTCGGGCAGACCTCCACGCAGTTGCCGGCCTTGCCGCACTCGCTGACGCCACCGGGGCCCATGAGGGCATCCAGGCGCTCCTCGGCGAGGGCCGCGCCCACCGGGTGGCTGTTGAACAGCCGCGCCTGCGAGATGATCGCCGCGCCGACGAACTCGTTATCCTCTCGATACTGCGGGCAGGCCTCAAGGCAGCATCCACAGGAGATGCAGCGCGAGAGCGGATAGCGCATTTCCTGCGTCTCCTGCGACATAGTCGGCCCCGGGCCAAGGTCATATGTCCCGTCAATCGGCACCCACGCCTTGATCTTCTTCAGGTCATTGAAGATGCGGCTGCGATCGACCATCAGGTCGCGAACCAGCGGGAACTTGGTCATCGGCTCCAGCACGATGGGCTCACCCGGCTCGCCTAGCTTGTCCACCAGCGCCGAGCATGCCTGCCGCACCCGCCCATTGATGATCATGGTGCAAGCGCCGCACACTTCCTCAAGGCAGCCGGCCTCGTACACCGGAGGGGTGGTCTCTTTTCCGTCGGTCGTGATCGGGTGCGCAGCGATATACTGCAGGCAGGAGATCACGTTCATGTTCGGGCGCCACGGGATGGCAAACTCCTCCCACCGTGGAGGCTTGCCGGGGG
>JAKORQ010000667.1 GCA_029777755.1 Planctomycetota bacterium | reverse complement strand
GTGATTCGACTTTTCGGGTCCTTCAGGATCGCCAGCAGTTCCTTGCGGATAAGCGCGGCGATGCGATACAGGGCGTCGATCATGGAAACCTCACTCGATGCGCTTGCGCGTCGACCTGACGGCGATCGTCATCAGGATCACCGCCATCACGGCGAGCACTGCCGCATCAGGCAGGATCACAGCCCAAACATCGCCGGCCAGGAACAGTGTCTGAAGACTGCTCACAAAGTAACGCGCTGGAAAAATCTGGGTGACGATCTGGGTGGCCAGCGGCATGCTTCGGATGTCGTAGATGAAGCCCGACAACATGGTCGCCGGCAGGAAGGTCACCAGAAAGGTGATCTGGTTCGCGAGAAACTGGCTCTTCGTGAGAGACGAGATGACCAGCCCGATCCCCAGCGCCACCAGCAAGTACAGCGACGACACCATCACCAGCAGCCACAGCGAGCCGCGCAGCGGCACGCCGAAGAGAATCTGGCTACCGAGCACTGACAGCGCCAGCCCGAGCATCCCCATCACGAAGTAAGGAATCGTCTTGCTCAGCAGGATTTCCCCAGGCTGGACCGGCGTGGCGAATAGCGCCTCGAAGGTGCCCCGCTCCCACTCTCGGGCAATCACCAGCGATGTGAGCAAGGCGCCGATCAGGGTCATCACCAGCACGATCACGCCCGGTACCAGGAACCACTGGCTCTGGTTGGCATCGTTGAACCACATCCGGTTCTCGATGGCGATGGCCGGGATCTCAGGCATGGGCTTGCCGTCCTTGGCATCCCGTGCCTGCCACGTACTGATCGCCCCTTTCACGTAAGCCGTGGCGATACGCGCCGTATTCGCGTCGGCGGCATTGACCACCACGAGCAGCGAGGCATCACCTTGAGTGACGTCACGGGAGAAATGAGGCGGAAAACGCAGGATCGCATAGACCTTTTTTTGCGCCATCAGGCGCTCCGCCTCTACCATGGTCCCCACAGGATGGACGACGAAATAGCGGGACAAACGAAGCGATGAGACCGCACTCCCGGTGTCCTCGGACGCATGCTCGACCACCACGGCCACCGGCAGGTTCTTGATGTCAAAGGACAGCGCATAGCCAAAGAGGATCAGCATTAGCAGCGGCAGGACGACGCCAATTGCTAGGGCACTGGGATCCCGCAAGATCTGCCAAGTTTCCTTGCGCGTCAGCGCCATGATGCGCCGGACGCTCCCTCGGTCGTCACGGATCAGTTCTCGGATCACTGCCCGGTCTCCGCCTGTCTGCTGCGGGAGGCTTCAACGATCGAGATGAACGCATCCTCCATCGTCGGCTCAAGCCCTGCGACACATACGACCTTTGCCCGAATCTCGCCCGGCGAGCCCTCGGCGAGCGAGGATCCGCCATCCATGATGATGATCCGATCGCAGTATTCCGCCTCCTCCATGAAGTGCGTCGTCACGATGACCGTTACGCCCTGCTCCGACAACGCGGTAATGCGTCCCCAGAACTCGCGCCGTGCCAACGGATCGGCACCACTGGTCGCTTCGTCGAGGAAAAGGATCTCGG
>JAKORQ010000666.1 GCA_029777755.1 Planctomycetota bacterium | reverse complement strand
TCCCAACACAGGCGCGAGCGCCTATTCTCTCGTGCTGACTCGGTGCTCACAGGAATAATATCGGCCATGACTGAAACGGTCGCGCAAGACCATGATATTGCCCGCAGGAGGAACCTGCTTTCCAGGATCGCCAACATGGCGTCGATAGCGGTCGGTATCCTCCTGGTGGTTCGGCTGTTCCGCATGATCGACCGCCTGGCGATCGATGTGCTGTTCTGGGACCAGTACGGCTACTACACCGCGGTGTGGAACGGCGCATCCAACTGGCGGTTGTTCCGCTACCAGCATGGTCCACACCGCATGGGGATTGGTTTCCCCATCATGCATGCGATAGACCAGTTGACCGACTGGAACCAGCGGGTGCAGGCGTTTGTAGTGGGTTTGACCATGTGCCTTGCCTGCGCGGCGGCGCTGTGGGTGAAGCGGCGGATCACCGGGTCGCTGAAGTGGTATGACATCGCCATCCCGCTTGTTTTCCTCACCAACTTGCAGTGGGAGCTGTATGCGAGCTGCATCAACCTCTCGCACGGCGCGATGCCGCTGCTGCTGGTGATGCTCATAGCGCTGTGCTGGACGATCAGATGGTCGATGTTGCGATATCCGCTGATGGGAGCATTGACGTTCCTCGCGACATTCACCGGGTTTGGCATATTCGCGGCAGCGGCGGTGCTGGGCATGTTGGTTGTTCGTGCCGGCCTGGTGATATACAGGGAGGGCATGCGCAAAGGAAGGGGCGAACTGCTGTCGATCCTTGCGGGGCTGATGATCTGTGGGCTGGGGATATGGAACTTCCTGAGTGACTATGCATTTGAGCCGGCCGTGCCCGGCTTCGTTTTCCCGCATCCTCGCCCGATCGAGTATCTCTACTTCATGGTGCTGCAACTGGCGTATGTCTTGGGGGCCAAGACCGATGGCCCGGGCGAGATTGTTTACGGCATCATATTGCTTGTGGCCATGCTGGCGGGATTGACGCTGGCCGCCCTGGCGATCTTGAGGGGCGAGCGCGAGTACCGGCCGGCCGGCTATGTGATCTGCTTCCTGCTGGCGTTCAGCCTTCTTTTCGCGGCCAACTCGGCGGTTGGACGGGTATGCACGGGGTTGAACAACGCACTCACCTCGCGCTACGTGCCACTGCTTATGCCGGGAGTCGTCGGGATGTACCTGGCGGCCATTCGTCTGCCGTGGCCAAAGCCGCGCACCGCGCTGGTGGGGCTGCTGCTGGCCATCGTGACGATCAGCTCGTTCCGCTCACCCAATAGGCGGATGGT
>JAKORQ010000665.1 GCA_029777755.1 Planctomycetota bacterium | reverse complement strand
CGGATCGACGGAGCCCAGCCCGTCATAGCCGATGGCGCGCGGAGTGCGCTGGACCTCGCTCGTGATGCCGACCGATGAGGGCATGAGCAGGGTTTGGGGTGCAAAGATGTCCTTGTTCTTGGCATCACCCTTGCGTATCACCTGCTCCAGGAAATAGACGTGGGTGCCCGAGTTTGTCTCGCGCGACACCAGGACGATGGGTTCATCCTTGCCGCCCACATCCTTCCAGTTGGTGATACGGCCCGTGAAGATGTCGGATAGCTGGTCGATGGTCAATTCCTTCACCGGGTTGTCGGGATGGACCACGACGGCCAAGGCGTCGGTGGCCACTGTGAACTCAACCGGCTCGACGCCGTTCTTGCGCGCGGCCTCGATCTCCTCATCCTTCATCTCGCGCGAGGCATTGGCGATGTCCACATCGGGCTTCACCTCGCGGTAAGCCTCCGACCACGCCAGGGCCAGGTTGACCATCGTGTCCGAGCCCTTGTTCTGGATGGCGCGTCCCCCCACCCCGGCGCTGCTTCCTTCCTTCGCGTCTCCTGGACGGCAACCACTCGCCAGCACGGCAGCCAGCAGAACGACCAGGACCCCGATCAGCCACTGCCGGCGCTGGTGGGGATGGAGGATGCAAAGACGGTAGGAACTCATGAATACCGGGCAGCAGTCAGCAGAGCCAAATGGTGTGCAGCCCACAGTATACACGATGCATCGCTGCAGCCAGAAGGTCAGCAGACGATTTCCTGACACACGCGAAGACGGGAGGGAGTCACCACCTCCCTCCCGGTTACTGTCTATTCAAGGCAGGAAAGCCAATTGCTGAATAGTCTCTGTTTCTGGTCGGAAGCGCAATCGCCTTGCAGGCCATGTCTGCGCTCGCCATCTGGCGTTCCTGCCTTTCGCACTCTATCTTCGCGCCCGGCGATTAAGCCAGTGCGAAGAAGCTGTTAAGCCTTCACAAGGCAAACGTAAAAGCCTGTTAGCGTTTCAGGCGACATCTTCCTCCCAGCCGGCGTCCTCGAGCTTGCCGGTCACACTGTAGATGACGCGTTCGCAGATGTTTGTCACGCGATCGGCGGCCCGCTCCAGGTTGTGGGCTACCATCAGCAGCAGATTCGCCTGGCGAAGCTTGGAAGTGTCCTGGATGATCAACGTCATCAGCTCGGCGTAAACCTGGTCGTAGAGCCCATCGACGGCGTCATCTTCGGCGATGATCGCCAGCGCCACGTCGGCGTTCTTGTGGATGAAAGCCTCCAGGGTGCGGTGCAGCATGCTGCGCGTCCTGTCGACCATCTGCGGAATATCGATCAGGGGCTTGATCAACGGCTCATTGCCGATCCGTAGATTGGCCCTGGCAATGCCCTTGGCATAGTCCCCGATGCGCTCCAGCTCGTTGACGATGAACAGCACCGCCGCCAGCGTGCGCAGGTCACCCGCCATGGGCTGCTGGGTGGCGATCAGAGTCAGGACCTCGGATTCGATGGCGTAGCGGCGCTCGTCGATGTGGCGATCGGCTTCTACCAGACGCTGGGACCCTTCCAGGTCGCGGCGCTTGAGCAGTTCCACAGCGTCTCCCAGGGCCTTGTCCACCTCATCGCCGAGCACGAGGATGTCCACCTGGGCCTGGTGTAGTTGTTGCTCGAAATTCTTGCGGGACATGATGCGTGTCTCCTTGCCGTGAGGTCAATTGAACTGAGGGTGAAGAGGGTCGCCGGAGCTGCCGCGCCTAAAGCTGCAGCAGGAGCCAGCCGGCCAGACCGCCGCCCAGCACCAGCCACGTGGAATTCACTTGCCAGCGCAGCGATACCAACGCCGTCACGACCGCGATCAGAATCGCCTGCCACGAGACCAGGGCCACCCTGGAAAGCTGGAGCAGGACGACGATCATGAGTCCGATCGCGCTGGCGTTGATGGCGTCGAGAAAGGCGGACATCCAACGCGAGGCCCGCATACGCGGCACAAGCGGATTGAGGGCCAGCACAAAGATGAAACCGGGAAGGAAGATGGCCACGGTCGCCACCAGAGCGCCCTGCCAGCCCGCCACCAGGTAGCCAATGAACGTAGCGGCAGAAAAGACGGGGCCCGGCGTGATCTGGCCGGCGGCGATGGCGTCCGCCAGTTGCGGCGAGCTCAGCCAGCCTAGCGTCTCGACCGGTCCTCCCTGCAGGAAGGCGAAGAGGACATAGCCGCTGCCGTAGAGCACGCTGCCGATAAAGAGAAAGTACAGGCCCACCTGCCAGACCGGCACCTGGCCTGGCCCGGTGCTTGTGGTCTTTGGCCACACGCTGGCGATGCGATCCGCCGCCGCCAGCAGGCCGGCCACGACGGCCAACAGGACGAGCACCAGGGCCACGGCCGCCAGCAGGCCGCGCGGGTCACGGAGCCCCTGGCGCCCTCGCAGCCAGACCATGCCGGCCAGGCCACCCAGGAACAGGGCGAACACCTCGTGCACACCGGCCCAGGTCGCCAGGATGACCGCAGCCGTCACCACGACCAGCTTCCAGTCCGTAACCGCCTTTCGGCTCAACCGGACGATGGCGGTGAGGATGATGACGATCACCACCGCCCGGACGCCGGCGAGCAGCT
>JAKORQ010000664.1 GCA_029777755.1 Planctomycetota bacterium | reverse complement strand
CTGACTATGACATGTTCTACGACGAGCCGGCCGATACCCCCTATGACATAGGCCCGGCGCCCGGAGCGAACGAGGGGGATGCGCACAATCACGACCGCCAGATTGCTGTAATAGATGAGCAGGGCCGGGTCTGTCTGTTCTCGGACATCTCACGCTGGCCGGATGCACTCAACAAGCAGCTTGCGTTCAAGCGCCTGCACATCTCGGAATCATACTTCGACATTGCCAGGAAAGCCCTTTGAGCGGTCTTGTCCAAAAAGAACCGGGAACCGGCCGAGGCGACCGGTTCCCGTTCCTGGTGTGCGGGGTATGTTACAAGTCAGCGTTCCCAGGACTATGGGTTGACCTGCATGGGCGAATCCATGTCCGGCTTGTCCTGATCCTTCTCCTTGTCCTGGTCCTGGCCGAGCTGGGCGCCGGCGGGTTGTGCTGAACGATCGCCCTGGAGCATCGCCTGGTGCTGCTGCAGGATCGGCAGCTGTTTCTGCGCGAACTGCTTCAGCTCAGGATCCTGAAGCTGCGTGGACGCACGCTGGAACAACTGGATGTTCTCGCGATGCGCCTGCTGCATCTGCTGCTTCCAGGTCTGCACGAGCTGCTCCTTGTCCTGATCCTTGAGCTGGTCGTACAGTCGCTGGTGGCGGGCATCCATGTCCTCCGTCAGCTCGATGTTCTTGTTCTTGGCGATTTGCTTCAGCTCCTGGTTGGCGCGCTCGTGGTCCTGCTCGATGCGCCTAGCGTGCTGCTTGATTTGCGGATCATCCGCTTTGTCCTGCACAAGCTTGGCGCTCTTGACCTCGAACTGCCCGGCCGACGCGGCCTGCCTGACAAAATCGCGATCGCTGATCTGCTGCTGACCCGTCATACCCATCTGCCCGGTCTGGCCAGTCTGGCCACCAACCTGGCCGGCAGCGGGCTGGGCAGTCTGCTGCTGCTGTGATGGCTCATCAAGTCCCAATTGCCCAAGAGACATGGAGCCTACGACGGTCACAGCGGCCGCCGTGATTAGGAATCTACAAGACATTAGACCCTCCCTTAACTCAAAACCGGTTTTGTGCGGGAACACTTCCCCCAACGCATGGTTCTGAAGGCAAGGTCAATGCCAGCGGCCGCGATATCACAGTCCCAAGGCGGGCTGTTCTGCGTTGCTGAAGAGCGTGTGGCCCAGAGCCTGCTGCGCGAAACGGCGGCGCCCGCTTACGTACCGTTGTGACTGTCGGGGAAATTCGCCAGATTGGCGTAGTTCGTTGCCGCCATCTGAATCGGGCCGGATAGGTGTTTGACTGATGGGATAATTCTCTATCTTGTGTAGACTGTACGGGCAGCAAAGAAGGCAACATGGAAGGCAAGAACATCGACGCGGACAAGATCTTAGAGCACGCGGCAGATGGGATTTACTTCGTCGATACCCAGCGGCGAATCACAAGCTGGAACAGGGCGGCGGAAAGTATCACCGGCTTCTCCGCGGCCGAGGTAAAGGGCCGCTGCTGCTCAGATTGCATCCTCACCCATGTGGACGACAAAGGCGTGTGCCTTTGCAAGACAGCCTGCCCGCTTTCCATGACGCTTGAGGATGGCAAGCCCAGGAAAGAGACACTTAATCTGCATCACAAGGACGGTCACCGAGTACCCGTTCATGTGGCCGTGAACCCGGTACGCGATGAGAGCGGCAACATCATCGGCGCGGTGGAGACTTTCCGCGAGTGCAGCGATGTGATCGCCCTGCGCAGCAGCGTGGAGCGGCTGAAGCAGTGGGGCTGTGTTGACGTAGCCAGTGGACTGGCGAATCGCCGCATTGCCGAGTGGCATCTGGCGCAACGTGTGCAGGAGTTTCAACGCTTTGGCTGGCCATTTTCTGTACTGCTCGCGGAAATCGATTTTTACAAAGAACTCCAGGTGCGCTGGGGAAGAGAGGGCCTGGAGCGCATCATCCGCATGGCGGCCATCGGCGTGCAGAACTCTCTTCGATCGGTAGACATGGTGGCCCGCTGGGCCGAGAACTGCTTCATTGCGATCATCGCCAACACCACGAGTGCGGAACTGACCGGCATCGCCGAGCGCGTCCGCATGATGGTGGATACATCCTATCGTTCCACCCCTGATGGTGAGATGCACGTTACGCTCTCCATCGGTGCAGTGGCGGCCGGCCCGAATGACCGTGTGGATACTCTGCTGAATAAGGCGGAGCGGGCACTGTTTGAGAGCCGCTCGGCCGGGCGCAACCGCGCGACAATTCACGGCCTGCCCTCCGCGGAAAGGCCCTAGAGCCGTTCCGCCCAAGGTGGAGCGGGCGGTCTCCAAAGACAGTCGCACACAGGATTAGTAGAGCAGTTCCGCCCTGGCCCTGAACGTACATGTTCGTAGAGGGCGCACACCCTTTTCCAGCACGAAGCGAGTTGAGCATAGGCCAGGTTGTGGCCTTGTCATGGCATCGGCGGGGTGATGACCATGTCGTCGTACGGCCCATCCCCGTCCCTGTCCCCAGGGGAGACTTCGTAAGCGATGTTGGCGATGCGATCCACGCGACCTTCGGAATTGGTGAGCGGTATTGCACGATCGCGGATGGTGGCGACCGTTCCATCCGGCCGCACGATGCGATATGTCTCGCGGTACTGACCCTCCACCGCATGCAGCAGGTATCGCCGCACCACCTGTGGGCGATCATCCTGGTGAACGACGCTGGTCCAGGCCATGCTTGCCACCTGTGCGGCTTCCGGTGTGATGCCCCACAGCTTGCGGAACATGGGATTGGTGTAGGTACACCGTTGCGTCGTCCAGTCGGTAATCCAGAACGCCACCGGGCAGTTCTCGGCCAGAACCGTGAAGCGCAGGCCAGCATCATCCAGGTTGGCGATCAACTGCCGTATGCGGGTGATGTCCTGTGCCGTGCCCTGGTAATCGGTGATGCGCCCATTCGTGTCGAGCAGGGCTCGGCTTGTCCAGCGATACCACTGCACGCCCGCCTTCGCCATCAGCCGCAACTCCATGTCGATCACCGGGGTGGGAGCCGACAACTCACGCACTCTCTGCTGGAACAGGTCACGATCCTCCTCATGCAGCAGTGTCAGCAGGGATCGGCCGAGCAGTTGCTCACGCGACAACCCGACCACGCGGCACATGGCGTCGTTGACGAACGTAAGAGTGGTGTCGGCCGCCCAGCGGCAGACAATCTCCTGTTGATCAAGCGTCACTGCTGAGTAATGCGCCTGTGCTTCGGCACACTGCCTCTGGGCACGGATGCGCTCCAGTTCACCAGTTGCGCGGGCGGCGAAGAGTGCCAGCAGGTCGCGCAGGCTGTCTGTCATGACGATGTCCTGCTCGTCGATGATCTCAAGGTGGCCGGAAATCGTGCCATCGCCGCTCGTCAGCGGAACGCAGACGTATCCCTCCGCTCCCAGCATCCGCAGGAGTGTGCTTTCCGGGTAGTCGCGAAGCACCCGCGTGCGGACATGAACCAGCGGCTTGCTGGTAACCAGGTGAGCCGGGTTGCCGGGAAGCTCGTAGATAAACTCGTCCGGCAGCGGGACGTTGGCTCGAGATGCCAGTACGTGGGCACGCGGCTTGACGCCCGGCACCCACTCGGCGATCAGCACGCAGCGGGCGCCGGTAACCGAAGCCAGCGAGCTGGCCAGCTCTTCCAGCGGGTTGCCGGCGGGAGCACGGGACAGCGGGGCGGCCGCGGTCTGGATAGCCTGCTGGATGGTGGCAAGACGATCCTGGGTATCGCGGGTGCCGATCACCAGTTGCCGTGCGATATGGGCTATCGCCTCGGTCTCAACAAATGGCTGCGGGCGGATGCGAGCCTGCTCCTGCCGGGCAATAGCCTGCTTCATTTGGCCTGCAAGGGACGCGATTGGCCGCGAAACCCGCAGGCCAACGATCACCGATATGACGCCCGTGATGATGGCAGTGCCAGCCGCGATCAGCAGGGCGACCAGGCGGGTACCGGAAATGGCCGGGTCACGGGTCAGCACGCCGGCCACCGACAGATGCAGCGAATCCAGCACATGTGCGGAAGCGATAGCCTGTCCTTGGGTGGCCGGCGGCGCCACTCCCTGGATCCCGCTGAGCAGCAGCTCCGAGCCTTCATCGGCATGCAGTACGCTGGAGCAGTCGGCAAACCAGAGAGCTATTGCATGCTGCCCGGGCGATGAATCACGCAGGTCGCGCACTATGGCAGGGACATCCAGCAACGCCAACAGTAGCTCGCCGCTGCGCAGCTCAAGCATGGCGACCAGTACCGGGCGGCCATCTATCGGGGATCTCGGGCCGTGGGCAAAAACGCCATCTGGCGCGCGATGCAGCGACGTGACCAGTCCCGAGAGGTCCAGCCCAATAAGGCTTTCTCGCGCCACTGCCAGGTCGTCGCGCATCGCCACATCACGGACGGTGCGGTCCGGCGACAGGATCAGCAGCGCCTGTGCGTGCCGGGAGCTCTGTAGTGCGCCGTTCAGAATCGAGGAACGCTCGATCCTCCCAAAGTCATTGACTGAGAAAGTGGTCTGGCGAAGCAGCGAATCTATGGAGCGCAGTTTCTCCTGCAGCAGGTGGGCGGCGCAACTGGTGATCAGGCGATGCTGGCCGGCGGTTACATCCTGTACATCGCGAAGCATCAGGCTCCAGCAGGCGATGCCAACGACGATGGCCGGCAGGATGGCTATCGGCACCATGCGTCGACAGATCGAGAAACTGAGCTTGGGCAGAGCGGTCGGCAATGGTTCACCTCAATTGAAGGGCACCGCAACTCCGTTTCTTATCCTGTAGGCGCGAAGCTCTCGTTTGGGCGATGCGGATGGACCGATGGAGATCCGCCCCTGCAGCCCATCGAAAGACTGCCGCGCCAGCATCGTCCGCCGAACATCATTAAGATCCTGGGCCTCCGCGATCGACAGGAGACATAGCCTTGTCGCATCGTACGCGTTCACGGCGGCGATGTCCGGAGTTCGGCCAAAGCGCTTGTAAAACCGATCGACAAACGAGCGATAGCGCTGCACCTGGGCACTGGGCATGATGCTGGAGATGACCGTAACCTGCTGCGCCGCTGCGCCGGCGTAATCTACCAGCTCCTCCGGGGAGTTTGGCTCGTAAACGATCACCGGAAGCTCACTGCCCACACTGCGCAGGTGCTGCAGCAGCAGGGCGGTTTCCGCTCCCTCGGCGAAAATGATGATGCTGTCGGCATCGCTGCCGAAAAGGCTGTTGGTCAACTTGCCGTAGTTGCGCTGGGCCTTGCTGGGAAGCTCCACCAACTGGGCTACGGTAGCCCCGACATCCGCCAGCGCCTGTG
>JAKORQ010000663.1 GCA_029777755.1 Planctomycetota bacterium | reverse complement strand
CTCCTCCGCTGGACGAGTCTGCCACGGAATGGGCGGCCGTCAACGGAAGAAGCGATGGAGCGCGGCGAATGCGCGTTGAAATGGTCCAGGCGTTCAATTTTCCCGGTCTTTCCGATGCGCGGGGCAGCCTGGTCGGCCACGCGGGCGGTCACTTCGACATCGTGGCGTATAGCGCGTCGTTCGTCTTCACCTTCGCCAGCGCGTCCAGCAGCGACTTCATCGCTTGCACCGGCGGCATGTCGACCAGGTGCCGACGCAGACGCCGATTGCACTCGAGCGCTCGCGGCTCCAGCAGCAGCTCTTCTTTTCGCGTGCCGCTCTGGAGGATGTTCATCGCGGGGAAGATGCGTTGATCGCTGATCTTTCGATCCAGCGTGAGTTCCATGTTGCCGGTGCCTTTGAACTCTTCAAAGATCACCTGGTCCATGCGGCTGCCGGTGTCGATGAGGCATGTCGCGATGATGGTCAGGCTGCCACCCTCTTCCAGCTTGCGGGCAGCGCCAAACAGCCGCTTGGGGATCTCCAGGGCGCGGTTGTCCAGGCCGCCGGACATGGTTCGCCCCCCGCCCCGGCCGCCTGTGTTGAACGCCCGGCCAAGCCGCGTGAGCGAATCCATCAGCACCACCACGTCCCTGCCGAACTCCACCTGCCGCTTGCAGCGCTCGATGACCAGTTGCGAAAGCTCCAAGTGCTTCTCAACGATGTTGTCGTTGGAAGAAGCGTAGACGGTGCCAGGGACATTGCGCCGCATGTCCGTCACTTCCTCGGGGCGCTCGTCCACCAGCAGCAGGACAATCTCCACTTCCGGGTAGTTCCGGTGGATCGCCTTTGCAATGTTCTGCAGCAGGATCGTCTTGCCGGTTCGCGGCGGCGCAACAATCAGGCCGCGCTGGCCAAACCCGATCGGCGCCACAAGGTCGATCACCCTGGTGGTGTATTCGCGCGGATCATGCTCCAGGCGGATCATCGGCGATGGATCCAGCGCCGTACCCTCGTAAAGGTGGATGCGTGAGAAGTAGTCGTCGGGATTGCTGCCCTCGATCTGCTGGATGCTGCTGATCTGTCGGCCGCGCGCCTGCCCGGCTATCAGCAGTCCTGGACGCAGCTTCATCTCACGGATGAGTTGCCTGGGCACGGTAAGGTTGCGCATCGGCCGCAGCAGTTGCCGCGGATCACGTAACTGCCCATCCTGGCGCTCGTTAGGGATGTGCAAGACGCCTTCGACGAGGTCGGTATGTGTATTGGCGCGGTGTTGCAAAAGGTGTCCCGAAATAGTCAAATCGCCCAAGTGAAACGGATCGGTCCGATCCTAACAGTGGTTGAGGGATTATATAGTCGGCAAAAGGGAGTGGAAGATGGATCTGCTGGCAAAGCTCCAGGAAGACATGAAAACCGCCATGAAGACCGGTCAGAAGGACCGTCTCCAGGTGATTCGCATGCTCATCAGCGATGTGAAAAACATTGACCTTATGCCCAACAAGCCAACGGCCCAGCAGGCGGTGGAGGCGTATGCCAAGAAGCTGCGCAAGTCGCTGGAGGAGTACGAGAAGATCAACCAGCCGGATCAGGTCCAGAAGCTTAAGTTTGAGATCTCGGTTGTCGAGGAATATCTGCCCAAGAAGGCCTCCGAGGAGGAGACTGCGAAGATGGTGGAGGAGTTCCTCGCGGCCAACAACTTCACCGAGAAGCAGGCCGGCCAGGCAATCGGCACATTCATAAAGTCCAGCGGCGGCAACGTCGACGCCGCCATCGCCAGCAGGCTGATTCGACAGAAACTCTCCGGAAAGTAAGCTTCCACCGGCCAATAATGGCGAACAAGACCATTTGGAGCTGTTAACGCATGAGCGACCCGATTCTGCAAACGTCACTGCCCTACCCCGTGCGGCGCGGGAAAGTCCGCGATGTCTATGACCTGGGCGACAAGCTGCTGATCGTCTCCACCGACCGCATCAGCGCGTTTGACGTGGTTATGCCCAATCCCATCCCCGGCAAGGGCAAAGTGCTGACTGCCCTGAGCCTGTTCTGGTTTGAGATGTTCGGCTCCAAGATCGAGCATCACCTCATCGCCAGCGACGTGGCGGAATTCCCCGCAGAGCTTCAGCAGTACCGCGACCAGCTTGAAGGGCGCTCGATGCTGGTGAAGAAAGCAAAGGTGGTGCCCATCGAGTGCATCGCCCGCGGCTACCTGGCCGGATCGGGATGGAAGGAGTACCAGAAGTCCCGGACGGTATGCGGAATCCCTCTGCCCGAGGGCCTGCGGCAGTGCGACAAGCTCCCCCAACCCCTGTTCACCCCGTCGACCAAGGCTGAAGAGGGACATGACGAAAACATCTCCCCCGAGCAGGCCGGCAAAATCGTCGGCAGCGAGATCGCGAAGCAGCTCAAGGAATACACGCTAATGCTCTACTCCACTGCGGCCGACTACGCCCGCGAGCGGGGAGTGATCATCGCCGACACCAAGTTTGAGTTCGGCCAGATGCCCGATGGGCGGCTGATCCTCGTCGATGAGGTGCTGACGCCCGACTCCAGCCGCTTCTGGCCGGCCGACGAGTACCAGCCCGGCCGCGACCAGGCAAGCTTCGACAAGCAGTTCGTGCGCAACTACCTGGAGAGCCTCTCCTGGAACAAGACTCCTCCAGCGCCGGAACTGCCGCGGGAAGTGGTCGAGGGCACGCAGCAGCGCTACCTTGAGGCGTATCGCAAGCTCACCGGCAAGGACCTCGCGCTGTAGCACGTTTCGCGTGGAAGCCCTCGAGAATGAAGGTCGATCCAGCGCCCTGCTGACGGGCCGCGGTGGTGCTATGCGCTTTACTGGGCTTGACCGCCTTGGCGCTGCATTCGATGATCAGCGGCGTGATCCTGATTCCCTTCACACCGTTGCAGAAGCTTTTGCGCCAGTGGGAGCATGTCTCGCCACACAATGGCGCGCAGGCCATGCTGGTGGATGGTGTGCTCGATCCCGACCTGGTGGAGTCGGCCTGGCAGTCGACCTTGCGCGACATGGGGCTTGGACGCGTCCACGTGGAGGAGGATGAAGGTTACTCGCACGAGATCTGGAGTGGCGATCCACCCACGCCGCTGGTCAGCCACGTGACCAGCGACCAGGATGTTTGCAGCTATCTTCAGGAACAGGTGAACCGCCGCTTCCTGCCGGCGCCAGCGATGCCGTATCGCGCGTTCGCACTGCAGCATGAAGATCGCTGCTATCTTGGGATCGTCTACCAGCAGTGGATCGCCGACAGCGTCTCCATACGCCTGCTGATGCGCGAGTGGTTCTATCGCATCTTTTTCCCCGCGCGGGCGCGAAAGAAGCTGATCGACCTTCCCCGCCTGCGCCAGATACGCGGCCCGGAACTGCGGCCAATCCCGCGTGAGCTCGTCGGGGCCGCCAAGCAGATTTACCGCTGGACCAGGGACAGGAAACACCTGGCGACGCTCCCGTCATGCGATGAACCGGGCCAGACCTCGTTGCGCCGCTACACTTTCGCAGCCGGCGAACTGGATGACATCATGCTCGTGGCTCGAGCCGAGGGCTGCACGATCAATGACCTGCTGATCGGCATGCTGGCATCGGCCATCACGCCACATCTGCGCAAGAATGAGCTGTCAACGCACCTGGCGATCGCCAGCAGCATCGACCTGCGGCCCTATGCCCAGGGAGACTTGAGCGAAACCTTCGGGTCACTGCTGACCTATGTG
>JAKORQ010000662.1 GCA_029777755.1 Planctomycetota bacterium | reverse complement strand
TTGCTCATGACGAGCATGAGCATCGAGAACGTGAACAGCGAGATGTAGGAGAAGAAACGGTTGTAGCCGTCGTCCTCGGCCATGTAGCCGATGGTGTAGATGTGCACCATCAGTGACACGAAGGTCACCACGCACATCATCGTGGCGGTCAGGCTGTCGATCAGAAAGCCGACCTCCATCTTCAGGTTGCCCACCGTCATCCACTCGTAGATGGTCTGGTTGAAATGGGCGCCGCCCAGCACGCTCTGGAGCGTCAGGGCCGACAGGATGAAGGCCACCAGCACGCCCAGGATGGTCGCCCCGTGCGAAGCCACGCGGCCAATGCGGTTGCCACCGAATGCCGTGCCCAGGATACCGGCCAGCAACGATCCCGCCAGCGGTGCCAGCGGCACGGTCAGCAGGGTTGCGGCAGAAAGGGTCTGACTCATTGTTCTTTTAGCCCTTCAGCGAATTGAGCTCATCCACATTGATGCTGGACTTGGTGCGGAACAGCAGCATCAGGATGGCAAGACCGATGGCCGACTCGGCAGCGGCCACCGTGAGGATGAAGAACACGAACACCTGCCCGTGCATGTCGCCCAGGTAATGCGAGAAGGCGACGAAGTTCATGTTGATGGCCAGCAGCATCAACTCGATCGCCATCAGCAGCACGATGATGTTCTTGCGGTTCAGGAAGATCCCTACCACCGAGAGCGCGAACAGAATCGCCCCCAGCGTCAGGAAGTGCGCGAGCGTCAAGGTCATTGCTTGCCCTCCTCCGCGGGCGCGGCGGCCTGCGGCTCCACAGGCACGGGCGCCTGCGTCGGTTCGATCTTCACCATCTCCAGCCGGTCGCTCGCACGAACCCGGACCTGGAGCGCGGGATCGATCTTCTTGCTGTCCTTGCGCTCACGCAGCGTCAGCGCGATCGCGGTGATCATGGCGATCAGCAGCAGCACGGCCGCGATCTCCACGGGGTACAGGTACTTGCTGTAGAGCAGCGTGCCCAGCGCCTTGGTGTTGGAATACTGGACCACCTCGCCCGCCGCGTTGGTCACGGTTTCCGGCACGGTCGGCGCCTCGCTGATGCGGAAACCGCCGAACAGCACCACGGCCATCTCCAGGGTAATCAACGCACCGATGACCAAGGCCAGCGGAAAGTGACGCCAGAACCCCTGCCGCAGGCTGTCGATGTGGATATCCAGCATCATCACCACGAACAGGAACAGCACCATGACCGCGCCCAGGTAGACCAGCACCAGCGTGATGGCGAGGAACTCGGCCTTGAGCAGCAGCCAGATGCCGGCGGCCTGCGAGAAGGCCAGCATCAGAAACAGCACCGCATGCACGGGGTTGCGCGCGGTGACCACCCGGAATGCCGCAAACAGCAGCACGAGTGCAAACAGGTAGAAAAAGGCGGTGGTGACGTCCATGGTCTTGTCTGGTCTGTTCGCCTTCAGCGGTACTTGGCGTCGGCCGCCTTGGCAGCGGCGATCTCGGTTTCGTACCGGTCACCAACGGCCAGGAGCATGTCCTTGGTGAAATACAGATCACCGCGCTTCTCGCCGTGGTATTCGAGGATGTGCGTCTCGACGATCGAATCCACCGGGCAGCTTTCCTCGCAAAAACCGCAGAAGATGCACTTGGTCAGATCGATGTCGTAACGTGTCGTGCGGCGCGAGCCGTCTTCACGCTGCCCGGCCTCGATGGTGATGGCCACGGCAGGACACACCGCCTCGCACAGCTTGCAGGCGATGCAGCGCTCTT
>JAKORQ010000661.1 GCA_029777755.1 Planctomycetota bacterium | reverse complement strand
GGCCATACCCGAGGACTTAGATGACGGCAGCGCCGTAATCGCGGCCTTCACCAAGCGCGTCCAGTCTGGGGAGATCGACCTGGCCGACGTCTACCCGCTGTACGACAACCGGTTGCTCATGGAGTTCCAATCCGTTGCGAGCATTGTGAAAATCAAGGGCATCTCTCTCGATGAGGCTCATTGATGCAACCCAAGATCTGGCCCTATTCCGTAGCGGTCTCACCGGCCGCTACGGGGTGGGCCTCGTTCAGCAGCACAAGCAGGTGCTGGTGCAATTACCGGTCGGCGTCGGTAAATCCAGCTGGCTGGATGAGATCACCGTGGAGGCGACCGGGGGCAAGCATTTCGAGTTGGTCATCGTGCTCTCGCCCACGCGGCAGTTGATCAACGAGCGCAGGCCCTTGAAGAATCCGCCGACCGGCGTGCGGGTGGTCAATATCCGACCACGGCCCGGCAAGCAATGCGGCAAGCAGCGGGATGCCCAATGGCGCCAATACGAGAAGGCCGGGATGGCGGCGCTGGGCCGGGTGGAAATCTGCGGCCAGTGCCCGCTCAAGGGAGGCTGTTTCTGGCCCAACCAGTACGGCAAAGGGCTGAAAGGCACCGGCCTGATCTATGCGACCCAGACTCACCTGGAACGCTCGCCGCGGTTCGTTCCCTACCTGAAGCGGTCCACCGGCGCCCAGAGTTGCCTGGTGCTCATGGACGAGTCGAGTTTCATAGCCAAGCCGGTCGAGCAGACTATTCCCTACGATGAGCTGCAGCGGTTCGCGGACGTGCTCAAGTCGCTCAAATACCCGCCGCACAAGAAGATCCATGAGAAGTGGATCTACATCGTCGATCTCTTGCTTCAAACCCGGACGGACGATCTGGTGGGCGACGAGTGGTACGATCACATGCCGCGCATGCCGCAGGACTGGATGGTCGCCGTTCAGCGGGCCGGATGGCGGGCTCACGGCGAGAAGTTCCGGTTTCTCGGGCATCAGCTCAAGGCGTTCGCGCAGAGCGACATGGACAGCCGCCTGCGGGGTCGCGCGGGCGAGATCTGTTTTAGCTCCATGCCCAAGCTGGGGGAGCACTGCCTGGTGTTCAGCAGCACCACCAGCCCGCAGTTCGCCGAATATCGCTATGGGCATCGCTTTGAGGCGCCGTTCTCGGATTACCGGTTCCTGCATCCGGACACCCGCTGGTACAACCTCGCCAGCAGCATCGGCACCAAGCGGCATTTTCCGGGCAATAAGCCGCAGATCTTGGACTTCTTCGCCGGATTGGTGGCGCGGCGGCTGGAGGAGGGCAAGCGACCCCTGCTGGTCAGCAAGAAAGCGTTCGTGCCCGAGTGCGCCGAGTATCTGGAGCAACGCCTTGCGG
>JAKORQ010000660.1 GCA_029777755.1 Planctomycetota bacterium | reverse complement strand
CTGCCTGCGGTGATCGTCAGTTCATGCCTTCCAGGTTCGGTGATGAGTAGATATCCGCGCAACAGCACATGCCCGCCTGTTCGCGGCAGCTCCAAGCGATCGTCGTTGCGATCGATCTCCAGGTCGGCGGCGATGCCGCTCGCGCGCTGGGATGAGTTTTCCCGCCAGGTCTGCCGCGACAGCCCCGGCAAATAGCCAAGCGCCTTTAGCCTGCGGCTCTCGTGCTCGGCCAGGCGGCTGCTGATCAGCTCTCGCTCGATGACGCCGGCACGCGGCAGAAGCTCGCGGTAGATCTCTATCGCGCGGGAGGCGATGCGCCAGCCGGTAGTGCCGCCGTGCTGCTCGCCCGCCTGCCACCATCGGTCGGCGATCACCATACGCAGATCGTCCGCCTGCACCGACAGGTCATTCTCGGCCAGTTCCGCCAGGGGATGCTCGATCTTCGCCAGGTGCGGCAAACCTTCCGCCCACCGCTGCTGATACAGGCAGGTGACGACGGCAGGATCGGCCTTCATGGCGTGCTGGTAGTCCTCAAGGTAAGCGTCGGCTGCGGCGCGAAGCGCGGGGGAGAGGTCATCGCGACATTTTTCCACCGCTCGCGCCAGTGGCGTTACCTGCTTGAGATCGCCGGCAGGGTAGAAGTCTTCGCTCCAGCGCATCGCCAGGATGACGGCCGCCCTGCGCTGCGAGGCGTCCATCAGCGCCTTGAGCAGATGTTCACGCAACTTCAGTGATGTAACGTCGTACGTCTGCTCCAGGTGTGACAGGGCAGATAGCGACAGTTTCACATCCCCGGAGGCTGCCGCCATCTCCATGGCGCGATAGGCCGCCGCAAAACGCAGGTGCGCTGCCGACTGCTCATCCCCGGCCATCTCTAGCAGGCGTTTCGGGCCATAGTCGGCCGGGTGTCGCTGGCAAAGTTCATTTACCTGGCGGATGGCAAATGCTCGCTGGGCAGGCGCGGGGGCTGGAAGCAACTCAGGCGAGTCAGCGCGCAGGCTCAAGCCACAGCAGATGCACATCATCAACAGCAGCGTGCGCCCTACCCATCCCATCTCCGGGCATGATAGCCGGACAGTTGGCACGCTCAATAACAAGCCTGCGGCAAATTCCTGCGCAAGAAAGAACCCTCCCCGGAACCACTCGGGGAGGGCTGTCGCAGCGTAAGGAACCCTTTTATGCCGCCGCTGTTGCCATCACGCGGCGGAGGTCTTCCTTCGCATCGTTGCCAATAAGACGCAAATCGAACTTCTCCTGCAAAATCTTAAACACGTTCGGCGACACGAACGCGGGCGGGTTCGGGCCGACCACGATCCCCTTCACCCCCAGCGACAGCAGTGTCAGCAACACCGCGACCGCCTTCTGCTCAAACCAGGAGATCACCAGCGTCAGGGGCAGATCGTTCACCGAGCAGCTGAATGCCTTCGCCAGCGCCACCGCCACCATGATCGCGCCGTAGGAGTCATTGCACTGGCCCATGTCCATCAGGCGCGGCAGGCCAAGGTGCGTGCCGTAATCGTGGTTGCGGATGCGGTACTTCCCGCAGCCAAGGGTCAGGATGAACGAGTCCGGCGGTGTCGCCTGGGCATACTCGGCGAAATAGTTGCGCGAACTCTCGTGGCCGTCGCAGCCGCCGATGACGAAGAAGCGGCTGATCTTTCCCGCCTTCACGGCCTCGACAATCGTCTCGGCCGCGTCCAGCAGCACCGTGCGGTGGAAGCCAACGACGCTCTCGCCGGTGATGTTCTGCTCGCACGGCAGGCATTCCAGGGCACACTTGATCAGCGCCGAGAAATCACCGTTGGTGATGCGCCTGATCCCCGCTCCCGGGGCGGCCGTCACGCGGGTGGAGAACAGTCTCCCGGCGTAGCTCTGGGAAGGTGGCATGATGCAGTTGGTCGTCGCCAGCACCGGGCCGGGGAATGCCGCCCACTCGCGCTTCTGGTTCTGCCAGGCGCCGCCATAGTTGCCCGCCAGGTTCGGGTGATTGCGCAGCTTGGGATACATGTGCGCCGGCAGCATCTCGCCATGGGTGTAGACCTTGATGTTTGTTCCCTCAACCTGCTTGAGCAGGTCGCGCAGATCGACCAGGTCATGCCCGGTGACGAGGATGCCCGGCCCGGCCTGCGTGCCCTCCTTCACCCTGGTGGGGGAGGGCTTGCCGAATGTCTCGATGTGCCCTTCGTCGAGCAGTTCCATCACCCGCAGGTTCTTTCGCCCCAGTTCCATCGCCATCTCGAACAGTGACTCAACATCGAAATTGACGTTGGTCAGTGTGGCGAACAGAGCATCCTCGATGAAGGCACTGACCGACTCATCACTCTTGCCCAGCCGGCGGGCGTGATGGGCATAGGCGGCCATCCCCTTCAGCCCGTACAGGATGATCTCCTGCAGTGACTGTACATCCTCATCCTTCCCGCACTTGCCAATGCTGCCGGTGCAGCCGACACAATCCTTTGCCTGCTCACACTGATTACAGAACATACTGCCATCCGCTCCGATCTATCCCCCGGCGTCGTCGTCCGCACTTGCGGCTCGTCGCGGCCGGTGTGTTGTTTTCGTGTGGCGGGAATATGGAGGAAACGGAGCAATACGTCCTTGATATGAATCAAACTTCGCCGCGAATTTGTGATGGAGCAACGTTTGGCGCATCCGGAGGGGCGGACTGATGTCCGCCCCCGCGGCATCTGGATGCTTGTATGATGGTGTCAGGCGCTGCCTTTCTGCCGACGTCGCGAGAGGATCGCCATGGCGCCGATGCTCATTACAGTAGCCGCTGTCGAGGGCTCAGGAACAGCCCCGATATACAGCGAGTCAAAGTGAACGGCCCGGTCGTTGCTCGACATTAACCTCATGGAGTAGAGAACGCTGGCTTGCACATCGTAGGTGTACTCGACCAGGACATCGCCGCTTGTGCTCTTAAGCGACTGCGTGACGCTCATCGCGTGGTAATCCATCAGGACCGTGTAGGTGTACCAGGTCTCGCCGGAAAACTGCTGCATCGTGTTAAGGATGATGTTTGATGGGTCCGCGGCGTTGTAAGGGTTGGTGAGGCTGAAGTAGACCTGCACGCTTCGGTCAACGCCGACGAAGAAGCGCAAACCCAGTTCCTTCTCCGAGCCGCCGAAGTTGCCGCGGATTGCGACTTGTCCCAGAAGCTGCTCGTAGGGATCATCCTGCCGGACGCCCGCCGGCCGGAGGTCGACCTGGAACAGCTTCGATTCGTAGGGTGGATAGACCAGGTAAAGCGGGCGGTTGTCAAACTCATACAGCAACCCCGCGCCCTGCACGCGGGCGGACTGCTGGCCGCTGGTCTTGTATTCGCTGGTCAGTTCGCACAGGGAAGTCATCGCGCGCCATTCGCCCGGGCGCGGATTGTCGTCCTGGACCATGCTGAAACCGGGCTCAAAATCAGCGTACAGAGTCGCCTGGGCGCCGGCGGCAAGAGAAAGCGCGGCCAATGCCGCCGCGAAGGCTATCCTGCAAGACATTTGTCCTCCTGCTGGCTCACGAAACATATGGGCGCCTCCCCGTGAGCCGTGGTGAGGTCGCGAAACGGCCTGTGGCCTGGCCGGCATGGCCGACAAGGCAGGGATATCCTAGCGGCCGGCATCGTTACTGCAATCAAAAACGGATAATCGCATGCAAAACTCTCGTTCTTGTGCCGCTTTGCCTTTACACTGTCGCCCGACTCTGAGGACGAAAGGATCCAATGCCGCTCATCGAACTGCTGGAACGAAACGCCGCCAACCTGGCTGACGACATTGCCCTCGTTGAGATCAACCCCAAGGTCATGGAACACACCACCATGACCTGGAAGGAATATTCCCTCATCGAGACCAACCCGAATCTCTGCGGGCGGACGGAGATCACCTGGAAGGAGTTCGACAAACGGGCCAACCGTTTCGCCAACCTGCTGCTCTCACGCGGCATAAAGAAGGGGGACAAGGTGGCGATCCTGCTGATGAACTGCCTGGAGTGGCTGCCGATCTACTTCGGCGTGCTCAAGGCGGGCGCGATCGCGGTGCCGCTGAACTTCCGCTACACGGCCGAGGAGATTAAGTATTGCCTGGAACTGGCGGATGCCGACCTGCTGGTGTTCGGCCCGGAGTTCATCGGCCGCATGGAGGAGATCTTCGAGAAGCTCCCGCGGGTGAAGCAGATGTTCTACGTGGGCGCCAACTGCCCGACATTTGCCGAGAGCTACGACTACCTCGTGAAGTTCATGCGCAGCATCGCCCCGGAGCGCGATGTCACCGACGACGATGATGCGGCCATCTACTTCTCATCAGGTACCACCGGCTTCCCCAAGGCGATCCTGCACAAGCATCGCAGCCTGATGCACGCGGCCAAGTGCGAGCATGTGCACCATGGTCAGACGCGCGATGACTGCTTCCTTTGCATCCCGCCGCTGTATCACACCGGGGCGAAGATGCACTGGTTCGGCAGCCTCAGTTCCGGCTCCAAGGCGGTGCTGTTGCGCGGGGTGAAGCCGGAGTGGATCATCCGTGCTGTCAGCGAGGAGGCCTGCACGGTGGTATGGCTGCTGGTGCCCTGGGCGCAGGACATTCTCGATGCCATCGAGCGCGGCGAGATCGACCTGGCCAAGTATCGCCTGGATCAGTGGCGGCTGATGCACATCGGCGCCCAGCCGGTGCCCAAGTCGTTAATTAAACGCTGGCTGACGGTCTTCCCGCATCACCAGTACGACACCAACTATGGTCTGAGCGAATCCTGCGGGCCCGGCTGCGTCCACCTGGGCGTGGAGAACACCCACAAGGTTGGCGCCATCGGCATCCCCGGCCACGGCTGGGAAACCAAGATCGTCGACAAGGGCGGCAACCCCGTGAAGCAGGGGGAGATCGGCGAGCTGGCCGTGAAAGGCGCGGGCGTGATGGAGTGCTATTACAAGGACCCAAAGGCGACGTCCGAGGTGCTGAAAGATGGCTGGCTGCTCACCGGCGACATGGCGCAGCAGGATGAGGATGGGTTTATCTATCTGGTTGACCGGGCTAAGGATGTGATCATCACCGGCGGTGAGAACATCTACCCGGTGCAGATCGAGGATTTCCTGCGCACGCATGAGAACGTCGCCGACGCCGCCGTGATCGGCATGCCTGACCATCGGCTTGGCGAGATCGCCGCCGCCATAATCCAGCTCAAGCCCGGGAGGAGCT
>JAKORQ010000659.1 GCA_029777755.1 Planctomycetota bacterium | reverse complement strand
GTGCTGCTTGGCCTGCTGCTGATAGCGGCCGCCCTGCTCATCCAAAGGAGGGCGATGGCGCGTGACCCGGAACCGGTCGATATCCCCCCGGTCAGCCAGGCGCAATCCCCCAGCGTCATGACGCTGCCGGAAGTGCCCACCGGCCGCCCGAGCGAACGTGGCCCGCGCGTCGTGATGATGGAAGTCACTGCTTACTGCCCCTGCAAAAAATGCTGCGGCCCCAAGGCACAGGGAATCACCGCCAGTGGACATCGAGTCAGCTACAACAAGGGCGCCTTTGTGGCGGCCGACACCCGTATCCTGCCCTTCTACACAAAGGTGAGTGTGCCCGGATACCGCTCGGGGAAGGCAGTGCCTGTCATCGACCGCGGCGGCGACATCAAGGGCTATCGCCTCGACGTCTTCTTCTACAGCCATGAGGAAGCACGACAGTTCGGCCGACAGATCCTGCCGGTGACCATCTACGAATAGCGGCCGTCCCTCAGGCGTACTGCTCTTCCCAGGCTTCAATCTCCTCGGTGAAGTACTTCACGCGCACCTTCTTGTACTCCTTGCTTGAGTACAGGGCGGCGTAGTCGCGCACCCCGGTCAGCTTGCTGATGGCGGCCAGCACATCGTCGCAGCCGGCCATGTCCTGCGCGTGCACCATGGTGAAAATGTTGTAAGGCCAGTCGGGATAGGTCGGGCGCAGATAGCAATGGCTGACGGCTGAGAACGTGGCGGCGGCCTCGCCAAACTGCTCGGCCTGCTCGGCCGGGACGATCCATACCCCCATCCCGTTGGCCTTGAAGCCGGCCTCGCGATGGTGCAGCACGGCCGAGAAGCGACGCATGCACTTTTGCTGCTGATACTCGCGGGCTGTCTGGAGCAACGTCTGCACGCTCACGCCGGCCTGCTCGGCCCAGCTGTCAAATGGGCGCTCCACAAGCTCCAGGTCCTGCTGAAGGACGCGGATCATGCGCTTGTCCTCAGGAGTGACACGGAAATTCATCGCCGCCTCCCGATCGCGCTGCGAGAAAGCAGGCGATGACCTCTCACTTCGCGCGGCGATCTCCTCGCCGCCGAGATTGAGCTTCACGCCGATCTTGAACAGCTTCAGCGTCGGCATCAGCCGGGTCTGGATGGCGCCGCTCTGCCGATGCAGAAGATCGATCGTCTTCTCCAGCCCCAGTTTCGAGTCAGGAGGCACTGCGACGGTGTACCAGAGGTTGTACTCGTGATTGCGCTGATAGTTGTGCGAGACACCCGGATGGGCATTGATGATCGCGGCCGCCTCGTCGATCCGGGCCGGGTCCACCTTCGCCGCAACCAGTGAGCTGCGATATCCCAGTGCCCGCGTATCGAATATAGCGCTGATCTGCCGGATGATCTTGCGCTCGCCGGACTTGAGCTTGCGCAGGGTGGCGATGGTTTCAGCCTCGCCTAAGCCGAGCTTATCACCAATCTGCTCAAATGGCCGCTCCACCAGCGGCACACTCTCCTGCACGGCGTTCAGCAGTTCGCTCTCCGAGGCAGTTAAACTTCTGGCCATCTGCTTGCTTTTCCTGTGTAAAGGTCGATGCCGGCGGAGATTATAGATACT
Source organism: Planctomycetota bacterium (assembly GCA_029777755.1). Taxonomy (GTDB): domain Bacteria; phylum Planctomycetota; class Phycisphaerae; order Tepidisphaerales; family Tepidisphaeraceae; genus CAIQIQ01. The sequence continues at coordinate 13,178 of JAKORQ010000659.1, read as the reverse complement.
TTTATCCGTTTATCTGCGCTAGACGTCAGCCTCGACTCGCCCGGAGGCATAGATCCGCGGGCAATCCGGCAGGGCATCCAGGAACATTCGGCCATATCGCTTGGTCACCACGCGGCTATCGAGGATGACCACGATCCCCCTGTCAGTGCTGCTGCGGATCAGCCGGCCGAACCCCTGCTTCAATTTTATGATGGCCTCGGGAATGGAGTAATCGACGAACGGACTACCGCCGGCCCGCTTGATGGCCTCCATGCGCGCCTCTATCAGCGGCTCATCCGGCACGGCAAACGGCAGCTTCACAATGATGACGTTGCGCAGGGCATCACCCTTCACATCCACGCCCTGCCAGAAGCTGGCAGTACCGAACAGCACGCTGTTGGGTGTCTCGCGGAAGCGCTTGAGCAGGACGCTGCGCGGTACGTTCTCGCCCTGCTTGAACAGCGTCAGCCCCAGCCGCGAGATTGGCTCGGCCAGTCGATTGGCGGCCGCCCGCAGCATCGAGTAGCTGGTAAACAACACGAACGCCCCGCCATTGGTGACGGAAAGGTAATGCACTATCCGCCGACACGCCTGCGGAAGGAACTTCGCTTCATCCGAGGGTTCCGGCAGATCGTCCTCTATATGTAGCGATACCTGGCGCGAGTAATCGAACGGTGAACCCACCTGCAACGTCTTCTCGCGGACAATCCCCAGCCGTGAGCGGACGTAGGCGAATGGATCATCGCGGCCGCGCCCGGCCCGCCCGGTGCAGAGCGTGGCGCTGGCGAGGATGACGCTGTGAACCTTCTCAAACAGCTCGTGCTTCAGCACCGGCGCCACATCAATGGCGGCCGCGTGCAGCGATACGCGATTGTTCTGCCGCGTGCCGGTCTCCATCCAGTAGACGGTGTCGGTCAGTTCCTGCGTGAGCATCACCTCGATAGTTCGCTGCAGCATCTGGATCTTCGCCATGTGGCTCTCGAGTTCCACAAGCTGCTCATCGCTGAGCTCCGTCCCGATGAGTCCCTTGAGCTTCAACAGAAGGTCGTCGAGCTTGTCGGACAGCAGGTCCGGCACGAAGTCCGGCTGAAGAAGTCGGCCATTCTTCTTGCCGTGAGTCTGGTGGTAGGTGATGCAGTTGGCAAAGAACTGGTCGGCCAGCTCGTTCAGTTCCTGCACCGTGCGGATGGCACCTTCAGCGCGAGAATCGGTGAAGGTAGTGAGGAATCCCTTCTCCTTCTTCGGGTCGTAAAGAGTTCGGAGGTTGTAGCGCAAGCCGAACTCGGAGAGTTCCATGCCGAAATGCTGGGCGGCCACGTCCTCAATGGTGTGCGCTTCATCCAGCACCACCGCATCATACTTGGGAAGATAGCTCACTCCCGACGCCTTCAGCTGAAGGTCGGAGAAGAACAGGGCATGGTTGGTGATCAGGATGCGCCCGGCCTGCATCCGTCGACGGGCCGCCTGCCAGAAGCACTGCTCGTAAAACTTGCACTTGCGGCCGAGGCAGTTTCCGGCCTCCGCGCATACCTTGTCCCACACGCTGGGGTTGGGGATCTCCGGCAGGTCGGAGAGCGATCCATCGCGGGTGGTCTGGGCCCACTCCTCGATCATGTACAGCGACTCTCGCTGGTGCTGCTCATCGAAGAGCGAGTCCTGGGCCCGCCTGGTCTGCTCCAGCCGACGCAGGCAAAGGTAGTTGCTGCGCCCCTTACACAGGACGACCGCAAACTCATCCGGATAGACGCTCCGCAGGAGCGGAATGTCCTTGTTGATGAGCTGCTCCTGCAGCGCGATGGTGTGCGTAGAGACAACAACCTTCTTGCGCGTGCGGATCGACCAGTCGATCAGAGGCAGAAGATAGGCAAATGACTTGCCGGTACCCGTACCGGCCTCGGCCACGAGGTGGTACCCCTCATCCAGCGCCTGGGCGACGGCCGACGCCATCTCAAGCTGCTGTGGCCGATGCTCATAGGCATCACCCATCCGCCGGGCAATGGCGCCCCCAGGTGCGAGGATGTCCAGTACGGTTGAAGACATAGGCAAAAATCAGGCCGCGACATGATAGGCGATCCCCCGCCCGCTGCCCATGCGGGCAAGTCGGCTTAGTGATGGAGGTTGCACTCGTATAGAAGCACGAAGGCACCCAGGCACGGAGACACGAACAAGCACGGCTGGTCCGGCGTCACTGCTTCCCCCTTCGTCGCTCCGTCGCTCGTGGCTACCTGCACTCTTCGTGCCTCAGCCCCGCACTGCATCACATCTTCGACAGATACGCCTCATGCAGCATCTTCGCGTACGCCTCGGCCACTTCCATGTCGGCCGGCAGCACCTTGGCCACCCGCACGCTGTTGGCGGCCAGCTTCATGCGCAGCGGTATGTCGGTAATGATGCGCTGAAGCTGCGCCGTCAGTTGCCCGATATCGCCGGGGCGGTAGTACAGGCCGTTCACATCCTCCCAGACCTGCTCCGGTACGCCGAAGACCGGTGTGGTCACCAGCGGCAGGCCCATGTACATGGCCTCCAGGTTCACCCGCGGGAAGCACTCCACGCGCGAAGTGCAGACGAACACGTCGGCCGCCCGGTAGTAGCGCCCCACCTGCCCCGTCTCGCGCACCACCGTGAAACGCTCCTTCATGTAGTCCGGCCAGCGGGCGATGGTGTCGGCCACGCGCTGGCTGTACTCATTGGGTACATCCCCCACCAGGAAGCACCTCACCTGCTTCTGAAGCACATACGGCAGCCGCTCATAAGCCTGTACCAGGTCGAGCTGGCCCTTGCGGGCGCAGACCGTACCGACGATCAGCAGCATCATCTCGCCGGGCGCGACCTTCAGTGCCTTGCGCGCCTCTTCGCGAGTCCAACTGCCCTGCCACTCGGCGATGCGCTGCGTATCGACGCTGTTGTGCTGATAAGTGAAGTTGTGGCGCGTCTCCAGTTTCTCGTAGAGCCGCATGGTGGCGCGCGAACCAAACACCACGCGATATGGCAGGGCGAAGCTGGCGGCCGCCTCTCGCGCAAGTGCCGCTCCCATCGTGCCAACGTAGTGATTGATCCCCTCGCTCTCATGAATGTTCCAGATGGAAGCCAGTCCCGCACGCTCGGCCGCCACATTTGCCCAGAAGGTAAGCATGGTGTTGGCGTATACCGCATCCACCTCGGCATCGCGGAAGATCTGGGCGACCTGCTCGATCATCTGCTGGTAAGTCGCCCGCCCGGTGTGCACATTCTGGAAGAACAGCGGGCCGATGATCGGCTCGATGCCGTGCTCGCGGTAATAGTTCACAAGCGGCCCGGCTTCCGGGCAGAAGACCACCGGTTCGATGCCATAGCGGTTGCGAAGCTGCAGCGCAATCTCGTACTGGATCAGCGGCGCGCCGGTGTGCGTCATCGCATGGGTCACGTACATGACCCGGCGAAGCTTGCGCTCGCCGCGCGGAAGCCGGCGCGGGACAACCTCGAAACGCTCATTGCGCAGCGAGAGATTGGGGTTGTAATACGGGTCCTTGAAGCTGCCGTACATGCGGCGGAAGGCGGCCACTTCACGCGGGTTGTCCCTGAAGCCGCGCGAAGCCCCCTCGTGATGCCGCAGAACGGCCGACGCGCAGTACACATTGCGATACCCGGCCTGCAGCAGGCGATAGCCGTAATCTACGTCGTTGTAGGCGACGTTGAAGTGCTGCTCATCCAGGCCGTTCATCTTGAGGTACAGCTCGCGCGGGGTAAGGAGGCAGGCGGCAGTGACGGCCGCCACGTTGCGCGTCACCAGCGAGAGATTCAGATACCCCGGATGGTTCCGCGGCATGAGTTTGAACGCATGCCCCGCCAGCCCGCCATGCAGGCCATGCACGATCCCCGCGTGCTGCACGCGATCATCCGGGTACAGCAGCCTTGCCCCCACCGAACCGACGCCATCCAGCCGGGCATAACCCATCATCTGGCTGAGCCACTTCGGCTCGATCACCTCGGTGTCATTGTTCAACAGCAGGACATATTCCGTGTCGCATTGCTCAACGGCGCGGTTGTTCAGGTAGGCAAAGCTGAATCGACCATCTGGCGAGGGAATCTGCAGTACCCTGGCATCGACGTTGCCGAGGTACTCCAGCGTCTGGGGATCATCCGAGCCATTATCGGCGATGACTATCTGGTAGTTCTTGTAAGTCGTGATCTTCTGGATCGACTCGACGCAGCGGCGCAGCAGGTCCAGGCGATTTTTCGTGGGGATGATGATGGAGACGGACGGCCCATCATCAGGGAACTCGCAATCAAACAGCCCCAGCCTGGCGTCGGAGGCCCACTTGGGCTGGAAGGCCCTGGCAGGTATGCCTCGTCGCTGAAGCGCCTCCTCCACGGCTCGCCGACCGGCCTCGAAACTCTCCGGCTTCTCCGCGGCATCCAGCGCCGTTGAACCGGATATCGCCCGCCAGTGGTACAGCACCATGGGCAGGTGAACCACCTTCCTGGCGCGCTCCACCGCGCGCAAGGCAAAGTCAAAATCCTGCGCCCCCTCAAACCCCGGGCGGATCCCGCCAAGCTGATTGAACAGCGACTTTCTCACCACCAGCAGGTGGCAGAAATACATGTACGACAGCAGCAGTTCCGGCGAATACTCACTCTTGAACTGCGGGGCGTAGCGCCGACCGTTCTCGTTTATCTTGTCGTCATCAGAGTAGAGCAGGTCGATCTGCTCATCCTCGGCAAGCTGTAAGGCCACCTCGCCGAGGGCATCGGGGGAAAGCTCATCGTCGTGATCGAGGAAGGCGAGGAATCGCCCGGTGGCCAGTTCCGCGGCCGAGTTGGTGGCGCGGCTGATGTGCCCATTTTCCCCGCGGTACACCACCTTGATGCGGGAGTCGGCCTCTTTCCAGCGCTCCAGCACTTCTCGCACATGCGGGCTGGGCGAGCAGTCGTCGGCGATGCACAGTTCCCATTTCTCATAGACCTGCTCGCGCAGCGACTCGATGGCGCGATTCAGCCATTTCTCCGGCGTGTTGTAGACCGGCATGATCACCGAGATCAGCGGCAGGCTGCCCTCGGCGCGTTTCAGCCGCCGGCGAAGATCCCGCGCCCGCCCGGGCGTCCACTGGTTTACCAGCAGCCAGGCATCGTACGGCTCCAGGGCCTGCTCGGTGGAGATGGGCTGATTGGCCCCGCCGGCCCGCACCGGCTGAATGTAGTTGTTCATGGCGAAGCGCGCCATCTCCGGCAGGGCCTTCACTGTCCCCTTCACTCCATGGATCCTGATGCGCGCCCGAACGGCGCCCGGAGTATCCCGGAGCAGCCTACCGATGGCACTAATTCCCGCCTGCAATCGGCCCATGTTCTCCTCAAGTGACCCTACACCCAGTCCGTCGGAAACCTCGGTCTCCGCCAAAGCCGGGAATTGTGCTGCAAACCCGCCTGTACAGCAAGGCAGCAACCGGCCTGCCGCGCTGTAAAATGACGGCATTCCTGCAATTACAGGATTGAGCCTGTCGCGGATTATTGCCTTTCCTTCCAGTGCCACTAATGTAGCCCACTCGGGCAGGAGGTGTGCATTGAACTATTCGCCGAAGGGTTGCCAGGTCTGGGATGGGTGGTACATGAACGAGGGGAATCGCCTTCACATGTATCACATTCAGCGGCGTCGGCCGGGTGCGGATGTTCCTGACCATGTGCATGACGGAATCGGCCATGCCATCACCACGGACCTAATCCACTGGGAAGAACTGCCGGTGGCGTTCTCGCCGGACGCGAGTTTGCCAAATGACGACAACCAGCCCTGGACCGGCTGTGCCATCATGCACAATGGCATCGCGCACCTGTTCTACACCATGCGGGGCAAAGCCGATAACGGGCGGGTACAGCACATTGGCCTGGCTACGTCCCCGGACGGGTGGACGTTCACTCGCTACCCGCAGAACCCCATCATCGACCCCGATCCGCGGTGGTACTCGGACATCAACCGCCCTACCCCGGGGCTGATCGACTGCCGCGACCTGATGGTCGTGCCCGACCCGAAGGGCAAGGGGTTCTACGGCTTCTTCGCCACCCGTGTGCCCGGCGATGAGCTGCCGCTCACCAGCGCCGTCGCGGTGGCATACTCGCCTGACCTGATCCACTGGGAGCAGCGTCCCCCGGCGTTTGTCGGCTCGCGCTACTCCTGCCTGGAGGTGCCCAACGTCTTCCAGTTGAACGGTAAGTGGTATCTGACCTGCCTGACCGGCAATTATTACGGCAATCGCGACTGCTTCGATGATCCCAACGTTGCCAACGGGACGATGTTCGCGGTGTCCGATCGGCCGGAAGGCCCCTACCACGAAACCGGCGACAACCTGCTGCTGGGCGCCACGCACGACTCGCCCATCACCGTGCGGACATTCACCTTCGATGGCGAAACGTACATCCTCTACACCGACCGAGAACGCAGTGGCTTCACCAACGGCGGCGAACTGACCTTCGGCACCATCAGCACCCCCAAGCTGCTTCGCACCCGGGGCGATCAATTGATCGTCGTCTACAGCCCGCGCATCGAGTGTGAGATCTCAGGCGAACCCATTGGCAAGAACGCCCCGCCGGTGATGCGGCCGACGGAGAAACCTTGGGGCCAGCTCTGGCCCATGCCAGGTGTTCGCTGGAACTGGGAACAGACGATCAGCGGCTCTTCCCGCAGCGGATGGGGCATCGCCCCGCTGGGAGTGCAGGCCGAGAGCTTCATATTCGAGGCGGATGTGGAGATACGCTCCGGAAAGGCGGCCGGCCTGGCGATACGCCTGGGCAGTGGCCAGGACGGCGCTGTCGTTGCCCTCGACGCAGAATGTAGCGAGGTCTACTTCGCCACCACTCCCCACTTCGACTTTATGGAACGCCGGCGCACGCCAATCCAACGCGGCACGCGGCTTCACCTGCGAATCGTCAACCGGCTTGAGCACGTGGAGGTGTACCTTGATGATGAAATGCGCCTGTCATTCCCCACCTACCAGAACATCGGCGGAGAAGTAGGCCTGTTTATCGACCGCGCCCAGGCGTACTTCGCGAACGTGCGACTGCGAACGCTTAATGTGAATAGAGGAACATAGCATTGAAATCTCCTGCCTGCGATGCGAAGCTTCCCGGCCATGAGTGAGCCTTTGGTGTCGGTCGCGATGTGCAGCTACAACGGAGCCAGGTGGATTGCGCCCCAGCTCCGCAGCATCATTGACCAGACGCTAAAGCCTTGCGAAATCGTCATTTGCGACGACCAGTCCACCGATGACACCCAGCAGGTAGTCGAGCGGATCGCTTCCGAATCGCCGGTATCGATTCGTTTCTTCCGCAACGAGCAGAACCTGGGGATCTCGCGCAATTTCCAGCGGGCCATGGGCCTGTGCCGGGGGGAGTATATCGCCCTCTCCGACCAGGATGACTGGTGGCATCCGCGTAAGCTCGAGGCACTGGTGCAGGTGATGGAAGGACGGGAGGATGTCGCCTACGCCTTCTGCGATGCCCGGCTGGTGGACCAGAACCTCAAGCCGATGCCATTTCTGCTGTGGGACATTCACCAGCTCACGCCGCAGCGTCAGCAGATCCTCGAGAGTGAGGATGCGATGGAGCTGATGACGGTGGCCAACTTCGCCACCGGCGCCACCATGCTTTTCCGCCGCTACTGGCTTGAGCACCTGATGCCGGTGTCGCCCAACTGGATCCATGACGGCTGGATCAGCCTGATGCTCTCGGCGTTCTCCAGGTGCGTGCTGGTGAGAGAGGCGCTGGTGGATTACCGCCAGCATCCAGCGCAAAAGGTCGGCGCCTGTCGGCGCGAGCAGTTGAAGCAGCTCACGTGGCAGCGACGGATGAATCGCGAGTTCTTCACGCGCGAGGCCGCCCGCTGGGCCGACGCCTACGCATTCCTGCGGGAGAAGAAGCACCTGATGCGGCGGGTAAGCGATCTGGAACTGGTGCGCCGGCGGGCCATCCTCGATCGCGACCGCCTGGCGTTGCGCCTGGATCCCTCCCAGCGCTGGCACCTGGTCAGCGAACACCTCATGGCCGGGGACTATGACCGTTACGCATGGGGCGCGATCAGCGCAGCGGTAGACCTCATCTGGCACGAATAGCCGATTCGATTTTTCGAGAGGGCGTTGCTCAGGCCTGGGTCTTGGCGACGTTTCGCACCAAGCCAGCCTTGATACCGAAGCTGCCGGCCCTGGTGATCAGCCGCCAGGTCTTGCTGTTCTTGATGGCGGCATTCTCGTTCGCCAGGTGCTGCATGTGGGCCATCGCCTCATCGCGCTGGGCGGTGATCTGGTCCATGGCGGCCACCAGGCGATGGTTGTCGGCGTTGAGCTCGGCGATTTCCTCGCGCAGCATGTTGACCTGTTCCTGCCACTTGGCCGCCTGCATCTCCAGTTCGCGGCGCAGACGCGCCACCTCGCTGTGCAGGCCATGCCCGGTGGCAGCGGTGGGCAAGCAACAGCTCAGCGGAGTCCACCTGGCCGCCAGTTCCTGCACGCGTTCCCACTCCTCGGCGTGCATCTCCTGGCACTGGTCGCCAGCCTCCACCAGCAGGCGACAGTAGGTCTCCATCAGCCCTTCCCATGGCGTGGCCTTGGCGAGCGTATCGATGGTAGTGACGCTGTGGCGCAGCGAGTCCTTGGATGTCTTTACGGCCTCCTCGATGGCCGACTCGGATGCCGTCATACCCAGCGCGCCCACCAGGCGGTTGAGTTCCCGCCGGCCATCGCGGAAATAGGTGTCAAAGTGAGTGACGGTGCGCTCGTGCGGTTCGGTATTGAGCAGGAGCATCGAGTTGTACTGCCACCAGAGCTGCAGTCCAAACAGGATCGAGCTGCTGCCGCGCTTGTTGAGCGAGTTGGCCACATCCAGCGGATTGCGCAGGCAGACCAGTGTCTTCATCTGCGGGATCAGCATCTTCCAGAACTGCAGCGTGATGCTGTTGCGCGGATCCTTCCATCCCCACACCGGCGAAGTGAATCGCTTCACCAGTTCGCCGGCCTCGCGCCTGATCCAGTGGATGCCAGGCGTGTTCTGCCAGTTCTCGTGGTAGACCGGGACCATGTCCCAGGCGCCACGGAAGAATTCCAGGATCTGGTTGTTATAGTAGTTGAACCAGATATGTTCCCAGTACCCCTCCGGGTTGGCCGGGCTGGCCGGCATCATGTCCTTCTCGTCGCCCAGATCCAGTCCGCAGAGATTCAGCAGGCGCGCAATCATCGAGGTCCCAGAGCGATGCATCCCCGCGACACAGATCACTAATTGGCTCGATTCCGGCATTCTTGCTTACCTCAAAAACTCCAGGAGACTCGAATGTCAGTCGATGGTATCTATTGTGCCGGATACTGGCAACGGATAGCCAGCATCACTTCGGTCTTGTTGCTTCGGTGGAAAGTGAGATTACGCTACCTGCGAAGTGCCGATCGTGAACGTACTTAAGCGCCTCGCCCGCCCGAGAATCGAGCTTTCGATTGTCGTCGGCGTGTACAACATGCAGCGCGAGCTTCCCCGGACGCTCCATACCCTCTCGCGCGCCTATCAACATGACGCCGGCAATATCGCGTATGAGCTGATCATCGCCGATAACGGCTCTGACCAGCACCTGGATCCGGCCATATGGACCCACCTCGATTGCCCGGTAAAGTACCTGCGGCGCCCGCCGGGGAATAAATCGCCCGTCAGGATCCTGAACGAGGCACTGAAAATGGCCGAGGGCAGGCTGATCGGTCTGATGATCGATGGGGCGCGGATGCTATCGCCGGGCGTGTTCAAGTATGCACTTCTATCGACCAAGCTGCATCCGCTGCCGGTGATCTGCACGCACGGCTTTCACCTTGGCCCGGATGTGCAGTCGCGCTCGACCCGCGCGGGATACAACCAGCAGGTGGAGGACCATCTGCTGGAGAGTGTCGACTGGCGATCGGATGGCTATCGGCTGTTTGATATCTCGGTTTTCGCCGGCTCGAGTTTTCGCGGCTGGTTCGTCTCCCCCACCGAGAGCAATTGCCTGATCATGCCCTCGGGGCTGTGGGAGTCTCTTGGCTACCTGGATGAACGCTTCGTGACCCCCGGCGGCGGCCTTGTGAACCTCGATATCTTCAAGCGCGCCTGCGAGGCGCCGGGGACACAGCTGATCACGCTGCTGGGGGAGGGAAGTTTTCATCAGTTCCATGGCGGGGCGGCCACGGGCAATACCGCCACAAAGGATGCGCCGCCTGGGAATCCCAATGAGGCATTCGACCGCGAGTATGAGCAGATCCGCGGACAGGTGTACCGCATACCCAGCTATCGCTCGCTGCTGCTGGGATCCCTGCACCCATCGGCCGCGCGGCACGTAAGCGCCAGTGCCGCAAGTTTCGCCGCTCAGGAATAGCCCAGCCGCTCCAGCAGGTCGCCAGCCACCTGCTCGAAAAGCCGTTGATGTTCCGGCGTAAACTGCTCGCGCCATTGGCCGATCGTTCCCCGGCGAAATGTGGCCCCCTGTCCGAACAACTCGCGCTGCACTGCTTCGACATCCCCATCCGCCAGGCCAAGATGCCTGCAGACAGCCTCGATAGCCCGCCGCTGCGCCTCATCGCTCCCGCCACCCTTCGCTCCCACCAGGTCTTCAAAGCGCACCGTCAGGCAGGTTTCAGAATCAGCCCACGGCAACACGGCAGAGAAGCGCTCGCGAACATCCTGAAGCTGCGGGCAACCGGCGATTGTGCGGCTGATGCGCTGGTCCGGCGAAAGCCCCAGGAACTGCTGATGCAGGCGATGCCCCTGCTCACGGGCGATATGGTGCGCCAGCGAAACCGCCACATCGCGCGGGTCGCGCACCATAAGGAGCATGCGATAGCCAAGCTCGCCAAGCAGATTCTCCATTCCCCGCGAGTATGCCACATGGGCGGTTATGACCTTGCCGGCCGGCAGGTTGTCGAGCCGCTCGCGCAGCTTGCGCGCCGACACCATCACCGGCATCCCCACGCCCACGGGCAGTTGCTCACCATCATCTGGAGCATACTCGCCCGCGGTCGCACCGCTCAGGAACAGCGGCTGCCCATCGCTGACGCCAAGCAGGTAAAGCGCACGCTCCAGCAGATGCGTGCCGGACTTGGGGATGCTGTTGACGATGACGCGAGGCATGGTCACCTGGGTTTCTCGCCCAGCCGGAAAAGCAGCGGCACCTCAAACACCTTGGGATGAAACACCGAATGCTCCCACAGCCCATCTTCACCCCAGCAGTCGCCATGGTCAGCGCAGCAGATGATGGTGGATGTGGAAAACGCCCTGATCAGCGGCGCTACCAGTCGATCAACGTACTCAAGGCAGATCGTCTGCCGTCGGCGGCACTCTGCCGCGTCGTTGTTCTCGCCGAACGGCACACAGGGGTTGTGCTTGACATCCCAGTCGGCCCCCTCGTGGTAATACGGTACGTGGGTTTCGCCGACGTTGAGAAAGACGAAGTTCGGCCCTTTGCTCTCCAGCAGGTTGCGGTGGATGAACTGGAGCTGGGCCGGCAGCGCCCAGGTTCGGCCGCCCCAGAAGAAGCGATCGAAATCAACCGTCAGGACCCGCCCGGAAAGCGTATCCGGGCGAAACCACCCCACCCCGCCGCAGCCGATCGTCTGGTACCCCAGGCGCTTGAAGCCATCGACAATGTTTCGCCCCGGCAGAATGACAAAGTCCTCGGCCTTGCCGGGTACCCCCGGGCCGATGAGCTTGAAAAACTTGGCGTACTTGGGGTTTACATAAGGCTCGTGCAGCTCGGCACACCCGGGCGTGAAGCCGGCGAATATTGAGGTATGCGCCGGCAGGGTGTAGTGAGCGGGCGCCATGGCCTTGTACAACCGCCCGATGGACTTGAGTGCCGGCACGTTGGCCGACTCAAGAACGTCATAGCGGCAGGAGTCCAGCGTAAGCAGAAGCACCGAGTTTGCCGTCTGCGGGGGGAACTCCGCCGGCGGCACGATGCCGCGGTGGTCAGGCTTTGCCACCTCCACCCGGCCGGGAACAATCGGCTTCTGGGCCGCCTCAATACTGAACGCAGGTTGTGACATAATCCACGCTTCGTTACTGTGCCCTGGCCGCTGAAAATGGACGGCAAACCAGGCAAATCACCACTGGAAAGAGCAGAACAGTATAGCTCAGGCAGGCCGAAATCCCGCCCAACAACCGGCCAAAGTCACACAACAGCGGCCTCATGTGTAATTTGCATTACAGTCTATGCCAAATTCTCCGGGGAGCCTCAAAACGAGGCCAACTGGATTTACGACAAATGTTTACACTCTCGCAAATGCGAATATGAGGCAACCATACCCATGCATTTTCTGATTCCATGCAGACATACGTAAGTGTAAGATTAATGTAGAGTCTGCCAGGCGATGGGGCCTGCCGGAGATGCGCCGCTATGATTGCGGTCACCCGCCTGCCCTGCCGCATGCGTATTCGATGCGCAGGCTATCCGCCGCGCAATTTGGAACGTTTCGAGACCTATGCACAAGCGCCGGATCGCAACTCGATCGCTGGGCATGCTGTTCCTCTGCAGCCTGGTCTTGAACTGCGCCCAGATGGCGATGGCCTGGAGCTACCATAGTTTTGCTTACGGGTACTCCATCAGCCTGCCGGAAGACTGGGTGCACGTGCCTGAGGAGGTGCTCTCGGCGCAGTTGCACCGCCTGCCTGACATCGGCGGAGTCCGTGGCCGCGTAGACGTGGCATTTCAGGCCAAACGGGATAACACCATCGACTTCCCCTTTATCATCGTCGAGGTATTCCCCTATTCCCAGTTCGGCTATCCCCGCCAGGTGGATGACCGCGAGATCCGGCAGATCGTCAGGAACAGCACCGGCCTCGACCCCTCCAACCCATTCGTGCCTGAGACGCGCGTTGTCGAGGGTGGCGGCGAGGCGGAAGTGATCGCCGGCGGGTTGCACTTCGACGCCGAGGGCCGCAACTTCGTCTGGAGCTCCACCAGTTCCATGGAAGGCGTGGGCCTGATCCGCGCCAGGCAATGGGGATTCTTCGGCAAGGATGCCCTGGTGCAGGTGACGCTCTTTGAAAAGGGCAAGGGCTCCGACCGCCTGCGCGACATGGCCGAGGCCATCGCCGGCTCGTTCAAGTTCGAGATTGGCAAGGAATATCAACCGGCCTTCACCATCGGCGATGCCATGAAGATGCTCCGCCAGATGGTGGCGTCGCCAAACCTTGGCATCGTGGTCACCCTGCTGTGCGTGGTCACGGCCGTC
>JAKORQ010000658.1 GCA_029777755.1 Planctomycetota bacterium | reverse complement strand
GACATCGCCCGGCGGCTGCAGGAGAATGCATCCCCCAACGAGCAGTTGCGTGAGACCGCAGCGCAGGCCGGCAGGCAACTCGAGCAGATCTCCGCCTCCGTCATGCAGCCGGCCGCCAATGACGTGAAGCAGGCCGTCGCTCCTGGCATGGAGAAGGAGGCACGCAACGCCGAATTCACCGAGGCCGAGCAGAAACAGAAGGAGGCTTCCGAGCAGCTTTCCCGCGTGCTGGATTCTCTGGGTGATGTGGGCGGCATCGCCCGCGCGATCGACATGATCCAGGAACTGCTGTCGGCCCAGCGAAAGACATCTGAACAGACCGAGCAGTTTGGCAGGGAGCACGCCGGCCAGCGGCCAGAGGATCTCTCAAAGGAGGATCGCGAGGCACTTGAGCGAATCGCCAACGAGCAGCGATCGCTGTCGCAGCGGACGGAAAACACGCTGGAGCAGTTGCGCAACATGGCGCAGCGGCAGGGGGCCCAGGATGAGGCGGCCGCCGAGGCGTTGCGACAGGCAGCGCAGACGGGCCAGCAGCAGTCGGTATCCCAGCATCAGCAGCGGGCCAGCGAGGCGGTATCGCAGAATCAGTCGGCCCAGGCATCCAGCGCCCAGCAGAGCGCCGAGGCCGGGCTACAGCAGATGCTAGACAGCCTCAAGGAAGCCCAGCGCCGCAAGCTGGAGGAACTGGCCCGGAAGCTGGCCAGCATGCAGGAGCAGTTGCGGCACCTGGTTCGGCGGCAGGCAGGGCATAACCTCGACAACCTCGTGCTGCGCGAGCAGACCGGAGGCGAGTTCGCCGAGCTGGCAAGCGCACTATTGAGCAAGGCGGGGCGGCAACAGATGGCAGTTGAGGGGCTGACCCATCAGCAACTGGCCGCCTCGCAGCAGCAGACCCACGTCAATACCTCCGACCTGGTGGAGCAGCTTGATAAGCTGCGCGGCACCGGCGAAGTGGCCGGCCATCTCGGAAGGGCGGTCAACCGGATGGAGCGCGCAGTTGCCCTGTTGCGGCAGCAAAAGCTGGAAGAAGCGCTCAACCCTCACCAGACCGAAGCGCTGGCGGAGTTGGAGCGTGCCCTGGAGTCGATCGCCGACCTGCGAAAGGAAGCCGAAGAGCAGGGGAAGAATGACCAGAAGGAGAAGCTGCGCAAGGCATATGAAGCGATCCGCGATCGCCAGGTGCAGATCACTGAAGCCACCAGGGTGCTGGACGAGTCGCTGGCGACGGATCGAAAGCGGCGCAGCGACCTGGTTCGCCTGGCGCAGGTGGCTGCGGAGCAGCAGAAGCTGGCCGACATGCTGCGGCCGCTTACGCAGCAACTGGCCGATCTGGGCAGCAGCATATTTGTCCGCACGAGCGAATCGATCGGCCGCGACATGGTGAAAGTGTCCGGCATTCTCTCGCAGCAGCAAACCGGCCGGGTAGTGCAGCTTTCGCAAACGCAGATCGTCGCCCGGCTGGAGGCGATCATCCGCGGGCTGACCGATCCTGAACAGGAGGAGAGCAAGTACGCCACCAGGTCTGGCGGCGGAGGTGATGGCGGCGGACAGGGCAGCAGCGGAAGGCAACTGCCCCCGGCGGCCGAACTGATACTCATCCGCGATCTTCAGGAGCTGGTCAACAATGCCACCAGGCAGCTCAAGGAGGATGACGACGAGGGGCTGTTCTCGTTCGTGGCTGACCACCAGAAGCGGATCCGCAGCGCGTTCGATGAGCTGATCGAGAATGCCTCGCCGGACACAAAGATGCCGGATGAGGAGGAATCACGCGAGCTTGTGCCCGAGGAGACCGAGGCCGCGCCGGATGCGGATTTTGATGCCCTCGACGCTGAACTGCTGCTGGATGCTCCGCCTGAGGAGGAGAATCCGGATCTGCAGCTCATCGGCCGGCGGATGACGCGTTCCCAGGTTCGCCTGGGTGAGGACAAGGACCCGGGACCGGTGACCCAGCTTGTGCAGGAGCGGATTATCCGCCAGCTCGACAAGATCATCGAGGAAGCCAGCCGCAACCAGCAGCAGCGGCAGCAACAGCAACGAAGCAGCCAGCAGCAGGGCAAGCCCAATCCCAATGCTGACCCGAGCCAGGACAGCAGTTCGCAGCAGAACCAGCAGGCAGGTCAGTCCAGCAATCCGGCGCAGCAGTCGCGCGTCACGCCTGGCGGCCAGGCGGGTGAGCCGAGCGGCGATATCCGCGAGACCGCCAAGGATTGGGGCGGGTTGAGTGATCGCCAGCGACAGGCCATCATCGAGTCCGCCGGTGAGGACATGATTGAGAAGTACCGTCGGATGACCGAGGACTACTATCGGGCACTATCGATCAAGGCGACGGAGAACAAATGAAGCGAGTGAGCCGAATCTTCGCTACAGCGATCGTGGGCGCGATCTCCGCAAGCGCACTGGCGCAGGAAGCGCCGGCGGTGGCCGACCGCCCGAACCAGGTCACCGGCGAGGAGCTCACGCCAGCGACGAAGCAGGCGATCGAGCGAGGGCTCCAGTGGCTCGCCAAGCGCCAGATGAACGACGGATCATTCGGCGGCGGGGGAATGTCGGCGCAAAGCGCGGTGACTTCGCTGGCGGCGCTGGCGTTCATGTCCTCCGGGTCGCTGCCTGAGCGCGGCCCATACGGGAGCAATGTGCAGCGATGCGCCGACTACATCATCAACTCCTCGCAGCGATCGGGGCTTCTCTCGGCCGATGCGTCGCACGGGGTGATGTACTCGCACGGTTTTGCCACGTTGTTCCTGGCGGAGTTGTACGGTATGAATCGCGACGAGCGCGTGGGCGAGACACTTTCACGCGCGGTGCGCCTGATCCGGCAGGCACAGAATGAAGAGGGCGGCTGGCGCTATACGCCAATGCCGCTTGATGCGGACATCTCAGTGACCATCTGCCAGGTGATGGCGCTGCGGGCGGCGCGCGATGCCGGGATAAAGGTGGATCGCGAGGTGATTGAGCGAGCCATCGAATACGTCAGGCGATGCCAGAATCCCGATGGGGGCTTTAGCTACATGGCCAATCGCGGATTTAGCAGCGGCAGCAGTGGCTTTGAGCGCTCGGCCGCCGGCGTCGCGACCCTCTATTACGCGGGCATCTTCGAAGGCAATGACCTGAAGCGCGGGCTGGAGTACATCAATCGCTTTCGCCCCGGCCGGCAGCGCGGACAGGGGCAGCAGCAGTTCGGCCATTACTATTACGGCCACTATTACGCCGCCCAGGCGATGTTCCTCGCCGGCGGAGATTACTGGCGCGACTGGTACCCGGCCGTGCGCGATGAACTGCTCAGCCGCCAGCGTGCCGACGGGCACTGGGATGGGGAAGTAAGCGATGAGTACTGCACCGCCGTCGCCCTGATCGTGCTGCAGATGCCAAACCGCTACCTGCCGGTGTTCACTGGAAAGGGCCCCGGCGGTTGATCGCGACTCCAATTACCGCCAGACGATCACTTCCTGCTCAAGGTCCACGCCATGCACCTTCTGAACCTTCTCCTTGATCGCTTCGATAAGTGCCATCACGTCGGCCGCGCGGCAGCCGGGATGGGCGATAATGAAGTTGGCGTGCTTGGTGCTGACCTCGGCCTCGCCGATGCGCGTGCCCTTTAACCCGGCCTGGTCGATCAGTGCACCGGCCGACGCTCCCTCGGGATTCTTGAAGATGCAGCCGGCGTTCTTGGTGTTCAGCGGCTGGCTGTTCTTCTTGAACATCCAGATTTCCTTGAACTTGCGCACCAGCTCGTCCGGGTCGTCCTCTTCCAGCTCAAACTCGGCCGACAGGATGAATGTCGCGGCGATGTTCGACTTGCGATAAGAAAAGACCAGGTCATCCTTGTCGCGCACGAAGATCTCGCCATCGGCGCTCATCACCGTGACGCGCGAGACGGTGTTGCCGATATCGCCAAAGCGCCCGCCGGCGTTACCGCGGATGCAGCCGCCGATGGTGCCGGGGATGCCGGCCATGCATTCCAGGCCGGCCAGTCCATGGCGGACACAGTAGCGCCCCACGGCCTGCATGTCAGCGCCGGCCATGGCAGTCAGCCTGGCACCATCATGGCTGTGCTCACGCCAGAAGGGGGCATCGAGCTTGAAGACGGCCGCGTTCACTCCCTCATCTGCCACCAGCAGGTTGGCCCCGCGTCCCAGGACCAGCATGCGGGTGCCGCTGTCGAGGCAACGCCGCGCTATCTGTTGCAGTTGCTCGGTATTCTGCGGGCGCACCAGGTAACGCGCTGGCCCGCCCATGCGGTACCACGTCAGCGGCGCAAGGCAGACGTTCTCTTCCACTACATCCTCAAAACCGGCGAACAGCTTGCTACTCATGGGTTGCGGCGCTGGCTTTCATTGCTGTATGCGACAAGCTCTCGGCCAATATCACAGATATTGCCGGCGCCTATCGTCAAGACAAGATCATCCTTGCCCACGTTGCGCTTCAGATGATCAAGCACCTGGGAAAACTCCGCCAGGTGCAGGGCATTGATATCATTCCCGCGAATCCTGTCCACCAGCACCTGCGAATTGATTGCGCGTTTGTCCTCCTCGCTGTCGCGGCACTGGTAAATATCGGTGATCAGCACGTGGTCGGCATCGGCGAAACAGGTCGCGAACTGCTCCAGCAGCAACCGTGTGCGGCTGTACTGGTGCGGCTGGAAGGCGCAGTAGATCTCGCGCGGGTTGAACCTCTCCCGCAGCGCTCTGAGGGTGGCGCGAATCTCAGTGGGATGGTGTCCATAGTCATCCACCACGGTGGCGCCGTTGTAGGTGCCGAGGATGGTCATTCGGCGATCGACGCCGGTGAAGTTGGAGAGGGCAACGGCCGCCTTTGCCGGGCTCAACCCGCAGGCATGGCAGGCAGCGATCGCCATGGTGGCGTTGTACAGGTTGTGTATCCCGGGCACTGAGAGCCGGATGCGGGCCACCGGCTGGCCATTGTGCAAGATCTCGCCGTTGTAGCAGCCGTTTACCATGCCGCTTTGCTTGGCGCACCAGGTGGCGGCGGCTTCCACTGCCACCGTCTCGACCCTGCAGGTAGCGCCGGCCACCGCTCGAGCAACGTTCTCATCCTGCCCGTTGCAGATCACCAGCCCATCGGGCGGCACCAGCGAAACGAAATGCCGGAATGACTCGATGATGTCATTGATATCCCTGTAGCAATCGAGGTGATCCGCCTCGATGTTGCTGATCAGGGCTATCCGCGGCAGCAGGTTGTGGAAGGAGCGATCAAACTCACACGCTTCCACCACGAACACGTCACCAGACCCGGATGCCGATCCCTTGCCCAGTTGGCCTACCGTTCCGCCCACTACCCAGCTCGGGTCCATCCCGCACATGGTCATGGCATAGGCGATCATGCCGGTGGTGGTGGATTTACCATGGGTGCCGGCCACCGCCACGCCGATGCGCTCCTGCATGATCTCTCCCAGGAGCTGCGAATACTTCATGTGCGGCAGACCCATGGAGCGAGCCAGGGCAAACTCGGGGTTGTCATCCTTCACGGCGGCGGTGCGCACGACCAGGTCGGTTTCCTCGGTGATAAGCTCGCCGTTCTGTTGATGGGAGATTCGTGCCCCGCGGAGCTCCAGTTCGCGCGTGACGGCGGTGGACTTGGGGTCCGACCCGGTGACGATGGCGCCCGCGTCCAGAAGGATGCGAGCCAGCCCACTCATGCCGCAGCCGCCAATGCCAATGAAATGAACTCGCTGGTTGCTGAAGCGGCTTTCTTGACGTTGTTTGACTGTGTGACCTGTGCTCTGCGGCACTGCCAATGCTTCCATGACCCTGGTCCTCCCTGACCAAATAACAGCCGCGGATCAATCCGCAGAGATGAAACCAGCGAGCACCTCCGCAACCCGGTCGGCCGCGTCAGGCCGCCCAAGCCGCTTCGCAGCGTCGGCCATCTGCCGCCGCCGCGGCTCATCATACATCAAGCTCTCCAATAACGGGCGCATCTTCGCCGAGTTTTTGGCGGCATCGCGCTCGTCATTGAGAAGATGTGCCGCCCCGGCCTCTTCCAGCACCTTCGCATTGGCTCTCTGGTGCATGTCCTTGTGGAACGGATATGGCATCAGGATCGACGGCAGGCCGCAAGCGGTGAGCTCGGCGCACGTGCTTGCCCCGGCCCGGCTCACAACCAGGTCTGCCACCGCGAATACATCCGCCATGGCCGGCGTGAAGTCGATCACACGGTTGGGCACGCCAAGTTGCGCATATCGCGCCTGCACGCGCGAGGCATGCTCCTTGCCCGCAAGATGCAGCACCTGCCAGCCCTGGTGGCGAATCGCCGGCAGCGTTTCCAGTACAGCCTCATTGACCGTGTGGGCGCCCTGTGATGCGCCGGTCACCACCAGCGTCCTGAGGCGGATATCGAGCTTCAATCGCCCGGCGGCCGACTCGCGCGTCGGCAGTGTGCGGATATCCGCACGGATGGGGCAGCCGGTTACCTCGACCTTCTCCTGCTGATTGGCCGGTATGTGGGTCTTTGTCTGCTCAAACTGGCAGAACACTTTCCTGGCGTAGCGCAGAAGATAGCGATTGGCTTTCCCGGGTATGGCATCGGGGTTAAGGATGGCGGCGGCGATCCTGGCCTGCCCAGCGAGTTTCACAGCCACGCCGGCCGCGTACCCGCCCAACCCCAGCACGGCGACGGGCGGGTCATTCTTGAGCAGGGCACTTACCAGTTCCTGTGTCTCGCGCCAGCTTCGCCAGAAGCGCATCAGCCCGGCGATAGTCCTTACTGGCGGCACGATCGGCTGGGGGATGAAATCGAACCCGGTGTCGGTGAGGATTGTGCGATCCAGCTCTCGCGTGGTGCACAGGAACACCGGCTTGAAGTCGGTGTCGATCTTTCGCAGCGCCTGTGCGACCGCCAACCCCGGATAGAGGTGTCCGCCAGTGCCGCCGCCGGCCAGTAGAACCGTCTTTACCCTTCCCATAGCATCCTTGTCCCTTAAGCGGTCGCCCCGGCCGGCGCCTCGTCAACCGACGTTTGGGGCAGCTCGTCGCTGCAATTCTCCCATGTGCGGCCGACACTGTACACAAGACCAAGCATGGCCGACGTAATCACCAGGCCGGTACCCCCGTAGCTCACCAGTGGCAGCGGCAACCCCTTGGGGGGCACCGATACCGTCGCCACTGCAATATTGAGCATGGCCTGCATGCCGATCATGCAGCCCACGCCAAAGGTCAGCAGCCGGCCAAAGGGATCCCTGACGCTCTTGAGGATATTCCAGCAGGCCCAGATGATCCCCAGGTACAGCAGGATCGTCAGGGTGGCCCCGGCAATCCCCAACTCCTCACAGATGATCGCAAATATGAAGTCGGTGGTGTCCTCCGGCAGGTAGCCGAGCTTCTGGATACCGTTGCCCAGGCCCTTGCCGGTAATTCCTCCCGAGGCGAACGACAGCAGGCTCTGGATCAGGTGATATCCCTCACGCTGGGGATTCTCGAACGGGTTCCAGAAGGCGGTGATGCGCTTCACACGGTATGACTCGGTATGGATGAAGAACGCGGCCGCCCCGAGCAGTGGGGGAAGGAGTACTAAAATGTGCCAGAAGCGGACACCGCCGACGAACATAATCGCCAGGATGCACAGCCCGATTAGTGCGGCGGTGCCGAAGTCCTCCTTCACGACCAGCAGTCCCAGAACCCCCAGTGGAACCAGCGCCAGCAGGAAGCCGCCGAAATGCTTCAGAAGCTCCGGCCGGCGGGCAAGCAGCCAGCTGAACAGCAGTACGCATCCCCACTTGCCTACTTCAGATGCCTGGATTTGGAGGGGGCCAAACTGGATCCAGCGCTGAGCGCCGTTAACCGTCTTACCGATGCCCGGCAGCAGCACCGCCATGCATAGAAGGACGCCGATAAGGTATGCCCATACGGCCGGGGTCTTGAGGGCATGGGAGACCATCGTCGCCGCTGTTGTGGCCTTCTCCCGCGAACGGGAGAGCCAGCGATAGTCCGTGAAGCCGAAAGCAAGGAAGGCGACGATGCCGACGCAGGCGTACATGAGGTCACGGGTGCCAGTGCTGGACCAGTGCCAGCCGACATTGCCGGTAACTCCGGATGCGGCCGACTGCACCATGATCACGCCCAGCGCGATCAATGCCAGTACGCACAGCATCAGTACATCGCGATGGCGAAGCTGGTAGATCGAATCCATGGCTCGCTTCCTTGCGTCGGCCAGTCGGGAAACGTCACAATGAAGGGCGCCGGCAATACACCACCCGGCCGCGGCCCACGGGCATCCTTCCCGCAGCCCAGTGGTCAAACTTATACCACAAACGCCAGAGCTTGGCGAACGATCTTTTTCCGACGGATCGCCTCCCACCGGGCATGGAAAGGTAGGGCGGCAATGCGCTTATCTCTCGTATGTACATAGAGTTGTGCGAAATCGCGGTCGCGATTGAGGCAGCTTACGTCCCGCTGGTGCGTGGCACGTGAGCGTGTGGCTGGCTTGGCGCTGGGGACGGGGTTATGCTGCTGAGCTAACTATGAGCCTCGACAATCCATTCTCCGAGCAGGGGCCGTTTTCGCAGGATGTGCGAGTTTCGCAGAATACCGCGCGGGTTCCGGAGAAGGTTCGCGGCGGAGTCTTCGCCACCGGTGCGGTGGTGCTGAACGGCCCGCATGAGTTCATGGTTGATTTCCTTCAGCGCCTTGCACAGCCGCAGCAGTTGGCGGCAAGGGTTGTAATCCCGCCGACGCTGATGCCGGCATTCATCAGGGCGCTGAGCGACAACATCAACAACTACACCGCCCGCTTTGGCCCGCCGCCGGCCTTGCCCTCGCCGCCACCCGGCACGCCGATGCCCCCGATCAACGAGGTCTATGAACAGATGCGCATCGAGGATGAGACCCTGGCCGGCACTTACTGCAATGCCGTGATGATCGTCCATTCGCCCGCGGAGTTCTGCCTCGACTTCATCACCACTGGTTACCCGCGATCGGTGGTGGCGGCACGGGTGATGATGGCGGCTCCGCATGCGCCAAAGCTGCTGGAATCACTGAAACGCTCCTACGAGCAGTACCAGAAAAGACAATCGCAGCAGCCGCCCGACCGGTAAGCTGCACCCCGTATAAAAAGAGGGCGGGCAGATGACGATGGCATCTGCCCGCGTCTCTCTTTTTGCCT
>JAKORQ010000657.1 GCA_029777755.1 Planctomycetota bacterium | reverse complement strand
CGGGGCGCGGGATGCGCCCTGTCCGGCGGCTGGTCATTGAACGTCGCGAGGATGTGGTAGCTGATGATGCGGTACGCCTCGCGCGGGTCGGCCGGCCAACTGGCCTGGCCGTCGAGGAAGCGGCTTAGTCGCTGGGCCATGTTCTGCCGCAGGCGCTCGGCCGTGAGCGAATTGGGCGTGTTGAGCTTCCACCCGGACGAGCTGGTCTGCTCGTTGGCGAGCATAAGGATCATCGCGGGATGTTTCTCACCCGGGTTGGGCGGAATGACCATGGTGGCAGCCCGATTGGGGGCTTGGGGAGGCTGCAAGCGTTGCGGCGGGCCGTTGCTGCCCTGCCCGGGCGGCCGATGGGCCGCGATGATCGCCTCCTCAGGCGAACGCAGTCCGCTCAGCACGTAATACTCTGCCACCACGGCGCGCTCGCGGGCAAGGTCAAACTCCTCTCCATAGCGCATCTTCCACTGCTGGCGAAAGCGGGTGACGATCTGGTCATGCTCGGTGAGATCGACCTGCTTCATCTGCTCGGTGATACGGGCACGATCCTCATCGCAGAGCATCTCGGCGGCGCGGGGCAAGGCGCCGGGAGTAAGTGCGGTGTTGGTCAATTCCGCGATGTACTGGCGAATCTCCGGGGCCAGCGGGGAAAAGATGTCAGACGACGCGGCTTTGGCTTCGCCTGTTGGCCGGGTGGTCTCATCGACCCAGTTGGACTGCCGTTGCTGCTGCGCGGGTTGCTCCAGTTGCGGCAGTTCGCGATTGTCCTCGATGCGCTGGTCTGCGTGGTTCTCCTGCGCCAGCACGCAGGCACTTGCGCCGAGTAACGCCGCCAGCAATGCGAGTTTCATCCACCCCTCCAAACCTCGCGCCTTCCCCCTCTGTAACAATAGGTTGGCAACGGCAGGCGGGGCGATGCAATCGTGGGGCGCATCACAGATCACCTGGACGGTTCTGGCACGTGCGTGATGCCTCTAGCACTGGGGAAAGGGGCTATCGCTGCTGGTCAGGTATGTGAGCCAGGCCTGCTGGTCGTAGCGGAAATCTTTGCCGGTCATGAGGTTGAGGCTCTTGCGGGCCTGCCGGGCCAGTCCGAAATCGCGGCCGGCCAGCACGCGGATCAGCGCCTGGGCGACATCCGAGCGCGGATAGGCGCGCAGGGCGTCAGCCGCCGCGATGCGGATATCGCGCGGCTGCTGCTCGTCGGCCAGCAGGCTCATCAGGGGGCTGATCGCCTCAGGATCCGGGATGTTGGCCAGCGCCTTGGCCGCCTCCAGGCGCACCTGTTCGCTGGGATCCTTCAGGGCGGCAAGATACAGGCTGGTCTGCCTGGCGCGCGAGCGGTTAAGGGCACGCAGCGCCGCGGCGCGCACCGTCTGATCGATGTCATCGCCGGCCATGTGGGCGTAATAGTCGGTGTATGGCGGACGCCGGCCGAACTTCCTGTCGGAAAGCACATAAATGGCCTTGCGACGGATGTCGGGGTTGCGGTGCGTCAGGTCGCGGGCGTACCGGCCGGGGGTGTGTCCGGTGAGCGAGTTCCAGGACCACTCAACCGCGGACCACGCGACGCCGGGCGCAAACATCACCGCCTCCCCTACAGTGACCTGGTCGCGATCCTCGCCGGCCAGGCGCTGCTCATGCTCCTTCACCAGCTCGCGGTAGCGCGCATCAGACCACGGTTTCTCCGGATTGGTTTCGGTGAGGAAGGTGCACCCGCCGGCACAGAGAGCGAATCCAAGAAACAGGTAGATGATGCAGCAGCGCACTGTTAGCAGATCCCTTTCGCCCGATCTGCAGGTGCCTGTGTTACTACAACGCCTGCGCCGTGAGGTTGGCGAACAGCTCGTCAGGCGACACCACTTCCGGCGGCGCGACGGTGATGCCCAGGAAGCGCGATGCCAGCATCGCGAACCTCGGCGAATCATCAGTCACATAGCACTGCAGCCAGGATTCGGCCGGGGCATCGATCGGCGGGAGCCCCGCCGGGCGAATGCTCTCCAGCATGTCATACCCAGCATCGCGCAGGAGCCCGCGCTCCGCGAGATGCTCGCGGACATCTTGGGCGCACTGGGCGGCTGAGTCAATCACGCTTACCTGTTTGCCGACCAGTTCGCAGATCAGCGGGCGAAGTATGGGGTAATGCGTGCAGCCGAGCACCAGCGCCGAGGGTCTGCGATCGAGGATGGGCGCCAGGTACTGCTGGAGGCACAGGCGAACCAGCGGATCATCCAGCTCCCTGCCTTCCTCGATGACGTGAACCAGCAGCGGCGTGGCGCGAGTGATTACCCGTGCCGAGGGGCACAGGTCCTCAATCGCCAGCACATAGGCGCGCGAGCGCACGGTCGCCTCGGTGGCGATCACGCCGATCACCGGTTCCTCGCCGGGACGCAAGGCATCGACGGCCGCCCGGGCGCCCGGTTCCACCACGCCAGTGATGCTCAGGTCCGGGAAAGTCTCGCGCACTGATTCAAGCGCCAGGGCCGAGGCTGTGTTGCAGGCAATCACCACATGCTTGGGCTGGAATGGTTCCAGGTAGTGGATGATCTGCTCGACGAAATGTGTAACAGTGGCAGGAGTCTTGGACCCGTATGGCAGCCGGGCGGTATCGCCAAAATAGACGATCCGCTCCTGCGGCATGCGTGCATGCAGGGCCTGCACGACGGTCAGACCGCCGAGTCCGCTATCCAGCACTACAATCGGGGCATCGTTGCGCGTCATGGGAACGTCGCTCCCGAGTTTCATGGTTCATGGCCTCCCTGCACGATTTGCACTAAACGTTGATCCTTCAACGTGTCGTCCAGCCATCGGACGAGCTTGGTTGCTATTCTCTGCTCCTGCCCCGATAAGTCAAAACAATATTGGCCCAGATCGCTGTTGCTTTTCTAAAGTTACTAACCACACTCACTTACGAACGATGCCGGGGTGTGGGTCTCGGCGATGAAGATGACAGAAGCGAAGCTGCACGCCTGCCGGGTGAGGCGATGGCTCGGCCTTGTAGGTTAAACGGCCGGCATCGGCTTGGTGTAGGAAATCACATGCGGAGGGCACTTCGGCTTTTCATCTCGGTCTTCCTGGTCTTTGTCACGCAAGCAGCCATGTCTCAAGAGCAACAGAAGCAGTGGAAACTGGTTTGGTCCGATGAGTTTGACTACGAGGGCCTGCCCGACCCGGAAAAGTGGAACTACGAGGAAGGATTCATCCGCAATCGCGAGGAGCAGTACTACACCCGCGAGAGGCTGGAGAACATCCGGGCCGAGAATGGCATGCTCATCATCGAGGCCCGCAAGGAGCAATACCCCAACGCAAAGCGTCAGCCGGGCGCCGATGGCCCGGCGGCGCATGAGTTCGCCTCCCACACCTCCGCGAGCATCAACACCCGCGGCAAACACTCATGGCTGTATGGACGGATTGAGATG
>JAKORQ010000656.1 GCA_029777755.1 Planctomycetota bacterium | reverse complement strand
TGCGTGAATTGGCGTTGCCACCGCTCTTGCAGATCAGCGGCGTCCAGCTGTTGGTATAGCTGTCAACGTTCAGCCAGAAGCTGAAACTCACCTCCCGCCGCAGGTCTAGCCGCGGATCATTTACGGATATATAGGCATTCCCATCCAGATGTACGGCATTGTCGTAAGCTGAACCAAACGCGCCGTCAGAACCGAATCGTGGATCACCCTCGTACACGCCATGCAGTAGATTGCCGGTGACGTCGTACACGGTCGTGCCATAGCTCTCGTTTAGCATGTAATACAGCAGCGGATCAGTGCTTCTCACCTGCTGCTGATATATCTGTTCACTGGCGAACTGCTCGGGGATGCGATCGATGCCTGCCACCCCGGGCCAAGCGTATCGCCTACCTGTGCATGGAGCAGGTAGTATCCGCTGGTTCCTGCCCCACTGGCCGCCAGCACCTCGACGTAGTACACCCCGTCGCTGGTGAGCGTCGCGGTGAGGCGATCATCGGCGCTATTGCCATCCTCGTCTGGGAGAATCCGCCCCAGGCTGTCGCGCAGGCGCACCACGCCATCGAGCGTGCTGGACGCCGGCCTCTCCAGCCAGAGCTGCACGGTATTTCCGCCTGTCAGTTGACCAAGGCTGAAGTAGTCGTCGTCGGTGTTCGAGCTGTCGCCAGCCATGATCAGGCCAATGATCGAACCTTTGCGCAAGGATCCATCCTGCACAAGAGTCAGGCCATTTGCACCGCCCATGCTGTCATTGCCGTATTCAGCGTCCGACTCCATCGGCAGCCCGCGTGCCACGTCAACACGCAGGCGATACATGCCGCTACTGGTGGAAAGGGTGTACTTGCCCACATGCACGTAATAGGTGCCGCTTTCCGTGATGGAGTAGGAGGATATGAACGCGCCATTGCCGGGTCCGGCGTTGTCGTTGCTGCGAAGCTCGCTTCCATTGGCGCGAGTGAGAGCGACGTACGGATCAAGCTGGACATCGATGGAATCAACACGGATGGAGACCCTGTCCCCCGCCTCGAGTTGGATCTGCCACCAGTCCGAGTCGCGCCAATAGTCCTGGTAAACCGCCGGGTAGACTACACCCACGGCTTTGCCTAGCAGCAGTTCCGGCACACTTGCATCCGGCATGAGCGGCAACGCAACGGCGGTATCTCGCGTCGTGCCGCCTGAGCCGATAAACGTCGACTGCTGGTCATCCGCCGGCAGGTCCAGCGAGAACTCGTGGACGTAAGCGTCCCCGCCGTTGCCGTCTCGATTCCCGTCAAGGGCATTGCCGGTGACATCCGTGATGCTGGAGCTTATCTGCAGGCGATACTTCCCATGAGGCAACGGACCATCGTCGATGATCAGTTCAATCGTGTTTCCCCGCTCGTAAGGCTGGCGCAGCGACACCGTATACAGAACATCATCAGCGTCCCCAAACTGCCCATCAGCACCTGCATGGCGCAGTTCAGAAGCATCGCCGCGCACGCTGTCCGCGGCCAGTTCCTTGTCCACCACGACATCAAACCGGTACAGGGGTACATCCGATATCCCTCCAGGAACCGGCAGCCCATTTACCGCAACGACCTGAGGAAATGTCCGGTCGGCGACCGACAGATCAAGGATATACGATCCATAGATCCCGCTGCCCGAATTGGCCAGCACGCGTGCGTAGTACCTGCCGTCGGCCGAGAGCAGCCTCGTTAGCGAGCCGTCCGGTCCCTCCGCGACTACCTTGCCGGCATCATCCAGCAACTGAACAGTGCCACTTCAGGTACTGCCGTCCGGGTAGTTCAGAGTGAGGGTGACAGTGCTGCCCGTCTTCAGGTAGCCGATGAGGTACGTATCAACGTCGGCCGTCGAGCCTTCACTTGCCATCACCACGCCCGCCACCTGCGCGACCGTGTTCACGCCTGACGCGCGCAGCTCCAGCGGATTGGCGTTTGCCAGCGTGTTGTTGGAGTATGCGGCGTCGGACTCCAGAGCAAATGCCCGGCCGCGATCGACCCGCAGTGTGTAGTCGCCCAACCCTGCGCCGCTCACACGGGCGTATATTCGCCCAGTCGTGGGGGCGACATAATCGACGATCATCGGATCGGTGCCCGGCCCGGAGTCAGCATCGCTGCGCAGTACACCATCAGCGCTGTTCCTCAACTCCAGGTGAGCATTCAGGCCGGTCTGCGACTCGACCATCAGGCTGATTCCATCATTGGCGAAGACGTCGATGGCCCAATAATCAACGTCGGTGGCAAGGTCGATGGAGTCAGAGACATATGCCCAGGAGTATCCCGGCGCGGCCGGCGTCTCCTGGAAGATCAGCGGAGTTGCCGTCTGGAGAGTGTCGCCGCTGAGCATCACCCGCCGCTCAAGCATGTCTATCAGGCCGGCCCGGCCTGCGACCCGGCCACCACACCCGCAGCGCAACAGGCACGCATCTATCGAGGCCGGGCGGCGAAGAAGGTTCGTCCAGATCTCGCGGACCTTGCTCGCCGACGAGAGAAAAACCGGGAAGGCACAGCGTTCCGCCAGTCTTCTCGCCCACTCTTCCTTAAGCAGAAGGCCGTAGAGGCGGCAGAGCATCTTCCAGGCATGCGAGTTGGGCAGCATTGTGGCTCCTGTGGTAGAGCAGATATCGGCCGGTTATCCGACAAATCGACCGGCGGGTACCCGGGCGCAGCTCGACCTGAGCTCGTATGCAGCTATGCGGACAGTTGCGCTTTGCATACCCCAGCCCTGCTGCGCCCGCAAAACTGGCATACTAATGACCGGCCTGCCGAAAGCAACGCAATGTTGTGCAGCTTACACACAGCGGAGCTGTCGCATGCGTTTCGTGCGTTGTTGCCCGCCCGGATGGCAGCGTGTCCCGCTGCCGGCGCGATTCTGTAACAGTTGCCTGTCATAAACAGCGACAACGCCGGCCTCGCTTGGGGACTAATACTCGGCATGCGATTGGTCACTGCACTGGTTGTTCTTCTGGCAGTCTCGCTCGCGTGGGCGGATGAGGCTATCACGGGCTATGCCGGGGATCCATCCGATCCCCAGGCGCCGGGCTATCACAAGCTTGTCTATCACTACACGCACGATGGCAAGAAGAGGGAGATGGCATTCCTGCTGTATCTGCCCGAGAGCTATGCGGCCCCGGGGTCAAGCGCCGCCACTCAGCCGGCTCCCGCGAGTCAGCCGTCCGGCCCGTACCCGATGCTGGTGTTCATGTCCGGTCTCGGCGAGCGTGGGAGTGATCCGCAGATGCTGCACTCCAGTGGTGTTCCCCGCGAACTGCGGAACGCGCCTGAAGTCCTGCAGTGGATGCCGATGATCATGGTCGGGCCGCAATGCCCGGCCGACGCGCGCTACGAGGATGAACACATCGGGCGGGCGATTACTGGCTTGATCGACGAGATCAGCAAGCGATACCCGGTGGACCAGGACCGCCGCTACATCACCGGGTTTTCCATGGGCGGCACCGGCTGCTGGTCGGTTGCCCGCTATGCAAAGGATCGCTTAGCGGTGTACGCACCGATCGTCCCGCGGGTGTTTCAACCGGAGGTAGTCTCTGAAGCGCTGGCCGGAACCGGCGCCACCTGCCTGGTCATCTCCGGCGAGGTTGATCCCAAGAGTGAGCCGGGCTCCAGCGTAATGGCAAAGGCTCTTCGCGAGCGCGGCGTGGATGTGGTATACGCGATGGTTCCTTCGGGAGATCACAATCTCTGGCCGTGGTATTTCCGCGACAAGAGCTTCTATGAATGGCTGCTCTCACATCGACGCGGAAGCAATCCGCCAGCCGACCGCATGGACGAGAAGGCGATCATCGCCATGGCATCGGAACGCAGCAACCGCAATGAGGAGTATCTGAGGAAACTGCACGATGACCTCCAGAAGGTGGCGCCATGGTGGCAGATCGACAACACCGCCATACGGGGAGCCCAGGGATTCCGCCGGCGGGCCAATGGACGAGAGAATGTGTTCGTTTCGCTCCCCTACTTCTATGAGACACCCTGCCGGCTGCAGACCACCACAACGCTGCCGACGGGCAATGAAGTAAAGCTTCGCCTGGTGGTGGGAAGGCATCCGGAGGGGGACTGGCGGCTGATTGTGCGCGTCAACGAACAGGAAGTCCTTACGACACCAATGGACAAGCAGACAGCCCCCGACAACTGGAGGATCGTGGAGGTCGACCTGACCAGGTGGGCCGGCCAGGAAGTGCGTCTTCAGGTGTGCCAGGCGGCCATGAACGCCTTCAGGAATGAACATGCCTACTGGCAGAAGATAGAGATAGTCAGTGACTGATGGTGCCGCGCGGGATTGCTGCCGTGGCAGCGGGTCGCAGATCAGTTGGAACTACTCGCGTTCTCCGCCAGGAACTTGGTCACGGCACTCTCGATCTGGTCGCGGGCAACGAAGAAGAGATCGTTGTGCCCTACTTGCTCGACGGGCAGAAAGACCAGTGGTTTCCCCGCCGCGGACTTGCGCAATTCCTCGGCCATGAAGTACGGCACGAGCGTATCGAGCTTTCCATGCACGATCATGGTCGGGCAGGTGATGTGGCGAATCTTATCCTGACTGAGGAACGGATGCTCGATAGCCTCCGGTGAGACGTCGGGGAACTGCCTGCGCGCAAGTTCCCGCTTGCTGGTGTAGCCGGAGAAGGTGATTAGGCCGGCAACCGGTTTGCGGCTGGCCAGGTCGATGGCGACGGCCGCCCCAAGTGACCAGCCGGCCGAGATGATGCGGTTCCGGTCGATATCGTCTCGACCCATGGCATGTTCGTGGAGAGCAAGCGCAGTCGCATAGCAGCCCGACTCTGAGGGGGTCCCCTCACTCAAGCCATAGCCGATATAGTCGGCGATCAGGACGTTCGCGCCGCAGCGCCTGAGCATCTCGACCTGCCCCAGCGCGGTGGCGATGCACTGGGCATTGCCATAGAACCAGATGACGGTGGGACGGCTGGATGAGTCTTTTCGTCCATCTTCGCTAAGGACGGGGCAGAAGAGCGCCTCGATCTTCTCACCTTTCGGACCGCGCAACTCGAGTTTCTCTGCGCCTGCAGGCGGGTCGTAGCGAGCGATCGGCTTTCCCTGCATGCGCATGCCGGGGAAGATCAGGGGAATCTGCTCCTCGGAGAAGGATCTATCCCGCTCGTCCGCGGACAGCGGTGCGACCGAGAGCAGAGATAGCAGTACGACTATGGTGGAGGCATATCTCACGCGTGTCATGTTACACATCTTCTGGCCTGCGATGATACGTAAGTCGCGCAATATTCCCGCTGGCCTCGCGATTGAGGCTGAAAGGATGCGCGGAGCCGCAGGCTTTGACGCACCTGCCTGATCCGCTTATCTTTCGCGCCACTATGGCCGACTCTTATATCCAGAACCTGTTCGCCGAACGCATCGGTGGTGTCAATTACGGTAAGAGCACCGCGATCTACAAGTTTGAGAAGATCAAGCGTGCCAAGCGTGCAGCGATGGCAGCCAACCCCGGCGCTGAGCTTATCGACATGGGAGTTGGCGAGCCGGACGAGATGGCATTCGACATCTCGATTGACGCCCTGTGCGAGGCCGCAAAGAAGCCGGAAAACCGCGGCTATGCCGACAACGGCGGCGACCTGTACAAGAAGGCGGCCGCCCGCTGGATGAAGAATGTCTGCGGGGTTGAAGTCAATCCCGACACGCAGGTCATCCACTCCCTGGGTTCTAAGGCCGCCCTCTCCATCCTGCCCAAGTGCTTCATCAATCCCGGCGATGTTGCCCTGATGACCACCCCGGGCTACCCCGTTTTCGGCACCCATGCCAAGTACCTGGGCGGGTCGGTCTACAACCTTCCGCTGGAAGAGAAGAACAACTTCCTGCCCGACCTGGACTCGATCCCGGCCGACGTACTCAAGAAGGCCAAGACCCTGGTGATCAACTATCCCAACAATCCTACCGGCGCCAGCGCCACCCCTGAGTTCTTTGAGAAGGTCGTGGCTTTCGCGAAGAAGAACAACATCATCGTCATCCATGACGCGGCATACGCAGCGTTGGTCTTCGAGGGCAAGCCTCTCTCCTTCCTCGCCACGCCTGGCGCCATGGATGTCGGCGTCGAGCTGCACTCGATGTCCAAGGGCTTCAACATGACCGGCTGGCGACTGGGATTCGTCGTCGGCAACGAGCTGATCGTCAAGGCGTACGG